>NZ_JBSGFQ010000017.1:0-129622 GCF_053603495.1 Nonomuraea sp. NPDC004186
CGACGTACCAATAGATGCTGGTGGCGCCCGCGCTCAGCTTGGCGCCCAGCTTGCGCATGCTGAGCCCGTCGAGGCCCTCCGCGTCGAGGATCTCGCTGCCGACCGTCGCGGTCGGGTCGAGCATGCGCTTGGGCTGCTGGTAGAGCATGGAGATCCGCCGGCCGCGTACGCCGTCCAACGCCCGTGAGGAGGCGGCGAGCAGGTCCAGGTCGCCCAGCCGCAGGCCCTCGGCGTGCATGTGCAACCCGGCCGGCAGCATGCGCAGCACCGAGTGGGCGGTCATGCTCTTGCCCGACCCCGATTCGCCGACCACGGCCAGCACCTCGCCGGGATCGAGGGTCAGGCTGATGCGGTCGAGGATGGGTGGGGCCTGTCCGGGCCGCCCGGCGTGAACGGTCAGGTCGCGGACCTCCAGACGCGCGCTCATGTCTGCTCCCGGGGATGCGGTGGGGCTTCTTGGTCGTCGCCGTGGCGGTAGCCGTCGGCGTGTTCGTGAGAGGCCGACGCATCCTGGTGGCGATGCGAGTGAGGGCGAAGGCGCTGCTTGGGCGGCTGGTCCGATGCCCCCGGCTGGAGCTCGCCGGCCTCGGCGAAGTGACGGTCCAGAAGCGCCTTGGCGGCGGACCTGTCACCGCTGGCGATGACGTGCAGCAGTTGCTCGTGCTCGGCCCACAGCTTGGAACGGTCGCTGTAGCTGTCGACGATCATCCGGAAGCACAGCTGCATCTCGTTGGCGATGAGGCCGTACAGCCGGTCCAGCCGGGTGCTGCCGGCGGCGCTGACCAGCCGGCGATGGAAGGCGAGGTCCAGGGCGGCCAGCGCGCTCTCGTCCGCGTGGCCGACGGCGTCCCTCATCCGCGCGACGATCACCTCGAGGTCGGCGACCAGGCCCGCGGAAACCCCTCGGGCGGTGACCCGGCGCAGTGCCTCCCGCTCGATCGCCTGGCGGGCGACGAAGATGTCCTCCAGGTCCTCTGCGGTCAGGGTGGGGACGAAGACCCCTTGGCGGGGGTAGCTGACCAGCAGGCCTTCTTGCACCAGACGCTGCATCGCCTCGCGCAACGGGCCGCGCGAGACCTCGAAGTACGCCGCGAGCTCGACTTCGTTCATCTGGGTCCCTGGCGGGAACTCCCCGCCGAGGATGCGGTCCCGCAACAGCCCGGTGACCACCTCCGTCAGCGTCCGCTTCGAGGTCCTGCCCGCCGGGGCCGGGGTCTGTTGGCTCATGAGTGTGCTTCTCCGGGTTCGTGTTCCGTTCCCACCGCTCGCGCTCTCCAGCCGCAGGAGCGCGTGATCGTTTCCAGTGTGACCGCCGCGCGGGTGCGGCGGGACTCCGCAGCTCATGTGGACCGCCCTGCCCGGGCCCGGCGCGTCTCCAGGCCGCGACCGGCGAGGGTGACGCTGAGGGCGGCGATGAAGATCGCGGCACCTGGGGCCAGGACCAGCATGGGCAAGCGGTCCAGGTAGGGGATGGCCTCGGACAACATCGACCCCCAGTCGGAGAACGGTGGCTGGACGCCGAGTCCCAGGAAGGACAGGGCGCCGACGGTGATGAGCTTGTGGCCGAAGCGCACTGCCGCGTGGGCCAGCAACGGAGGCAGGGCGTTGGGAAGCAGGTGGCGGCGGATGATGAACCACCCCGAGCACCCCAGAGCCTGAGCCGCTTCGATGAAGTCACGGCCGTTGATCTCCAGCGCGACGCCGCGGGCCAGCCGGCAGAACGGCGTCCACCCGCCGATGGTCAGGGCGAGCACCAGCGTCAGGTCACCGGTGCCGAGGATCGCGACGAGGAAGAGCGCGACCACCATCTCGGGGAAGGCCAGCAGGATGTCGGTGACACGCATGACGACGGTGTCGAGCCAGCCGCCTCGCCGCGCGACGACGAACCCCACGAGAGTGCCGGTGACGGCGCAGATCAACAGCGTGACCGAGGCGACGGCCAGGGAGAACCGGCCCCCGTCCAGCAGCCTGCTGAGCACGTCGCGGCCCAGGTGGTCGGTGCCGAGCAGGTGGGCCGCGGAGCTGCCTTCCAGGCGCGCGACGAGGTCCTGCTGCGCCGGCGGATAGGGCGCCAGCCACGGTGCCAGCAGCAGGAGCGTGGCGATGACCCCGAACAGGATGGACCCGGCCAGCAGTGCCGGCGGCCACGTTCCGCGCCCGCGGCGCGGCGGGGCGGTGGCGGTCTCGGCCGGTGACGGCGGAGGCGCGGCGCCGGGTTCGTCGCGACGGGCGTCGTCGCCGAAGACGTCAAGCACGGACACGGCTCGTCCTCGCGTTCGGGTTGATGGCGGTGTAAAGGACATCGGTGAGGGTGGTGATGAGCACGGCCAGGCCGACGACCGCCACGACCCCACCCTGGATGAGCGGGACGTCGTTGTTGATGACCGCGTCGTACATCTGCCGCCCGACTCCGGGTACGGCGAAGATGACCTCGACGACGACCGACCCGCCGAGCAGGCCGGCCAGCCAGACCGCGAACAGGGTCAGGACCGGCAGAACGGAATTGCGAAGCCCGTGACGCAGCATGGTCTGGGCGAAGCTCAGCCCGCGCCCGCGGGCGGCGGTGATGTAGGGCGCCTCGAGCACCTCGATCATCGACGAGCGGGCTACCTGGGTGAAGTAGCTCATCGGCCGCAGCGCCACGGTCAGGCAGGGAAGCACCATCGACTCCACCCCGTGCCAGCCGGAGGAGGGCAGGACGCCGAGCTGCAGGGCGAACACCAGGACCAGGACCGGGCCGAGCCAGTACTCCGGGACGGCCACGAACGCCTGCGTGACGCCGGTGATCGCCCCGTCGAGCGGGGTCCCGCGCCGTACCGCGCAGACGGCTCCCAGCGGGACCGCCACGAACAGGGCGAGCAGGAGGGCGATGACGGCGATCGAGGCGGTGACCGACAACGCCCGCATCAGCTGGGGGAGGACCTCCGTGCCGTTGGTGAACGACCGGCCGAGGTCACCCTGCAGCGCCGAGCCCAGCCAGGACAGGTACTGCTGGAGCAGCGGCCGGTCCAGCCCGTACTCGACCCGGAGGCGGGCCAGCGTCTGCGGGTCCTGGACCAGGTCGCCCACCCTGGCCCGCAGGATCCGCGCGGCCGGGTCGCCGGGCGTGACGTAGGGGATGAGGAACACCAGGAAAGAGGCGACCAGCAGGGTCGTCACGAGGACGGCGAACCGTCTCAGCACGTACAACACTCGGGTACCTCCGGGTCGTCACACGTTCGCGGATCGATCAGCGCACGGCGTCGAGCGCGCGGAAGAACGCCCCGGCGGCCGGCAGGAACCAGGGCGGCCCGAAGTGGCCGGGAACCGGCGGGAACGCCAGCCCCTTCCAGGGGTTGACCGTGGGGTCGCCGCCGATGACGTCGGCCATGACCTTGCCCATGTGGGTGGCCATCTGGACCCCGTGGCCGCTGTAGCCGACGGAGTAGTGCATCCCGTCCCGTACGCCGGCGTGGACCATCTGATCCATCGTCATGTCGACCAGCCCGCCCCAGCAGTAGTCCAGCCGGACGTCACGCAGCCGCGGGAACACCTCGGTGACGGCCTTGCGCAGGATCTCGCCGCTCTTGAGGTCCGACTGGGCGTCCGACAGGGCGAACCGGGCCCGCCCGCCGAACAGCAACCTGTTGTCCGGCGTGGGACGGAAGTAGTACAGCAGGTTCTTGGTGTCCGACGCCATCCGCCGGTGCGGCATGAGCTGGGCGACGAGGTCGTCCGGCAGGGGTTCGGTGACGACGATGAAACTGCCCACCGGCACGATGCGGCGGCGCAGCCACGGGGTCAGCGACCCCGTGTACCCGCTGGTGGCGATGAGCACGTCTGAGGCGGTCAGGACGCCGCGCGTGGTCTGCACCCGATGCCCGTTGACCGGGCCGACGCGGCGGACGCCGGTCACCGCGGCGTTCTCCGCGACCAGGGCCCCGTGGCCGACCGCGGCGCGGGCCAGCCCCATGACCAGCTTCCCGACGTGGGCACCCGCCCCGTTCGGGTCGACCTGCGCACCGTGATAGCGGTCGCTGCCGAGCTCGTCCCGCATGCGGCCGCGGGGGACCAGCTGGACCGAGCGGCCGATGAGCCTCTCGATCATCTCCGCCGACCGCTCCAGCGCGGCGTAGTGCGCCGGTTTGGCGGCCAGGGTGAGCTTGCCGGACCGCATGAAGTCGCAGGCGATCTCCTCGTCGGTGACGATCTTCTCGACGGTGTCGATCGCGTCGTCGTAGGCGGTGAACATCGCCGTCGCACGCTCCGCGCCGTACCGCTTGACCGCGGCGGGGAAGGAGATGGCCAGGCCGGTCGTGGCCATGCCGCCGTTGCGGCCGGAGGCTCCCCAGCCCACGGTGTGCGACTCCAGCACGGCGACGCTGGCGCCGCGGCGGGCGAGGTGCAGCGCGGCGGACAGGCCGGTCAACCCGGCGCCGATGACCGCGACGTCGACCTGTTCGGGGAGTTCGGCACGGCGGAAGTCGCCGGCCGGTTCGGCGGTGTCGAGCCAGTAGCTGGTCAGCTTCACGACGTCCTCCTTCCGATCAGAGACCCAGCACAGCGGGGACGCCGGACAGGTCTGTGGTCTCGGCGTACCGGTAGAAGGGGGTGGAGGGGTCGTAGCCGCGGTTGACGTAGACCTTGTGCGGGATCCGCAGCTCGTGGGCGGGGATCAGGTCGTACCAGATGTGCGAGGAGACGTGCACGATCTCGTCGCGTTCGCAGCCCAGCTGGTCGAGCATGTACTCGAAGGCCTGGTAGCGCGGCTTGTAAGCCTTGGCCTGCTCGGCGGTGAACACCTTGTGGAAGGGGGCGCCGAGCTGGTCGACATTGTGCCGCAGCGCCTCGTCGACGGCGTTGGAGAGGATCACCAGAGGGTAGGCGTCGGCGAGCTTGGCCAGGGCCGGGGGAACGTCCGCATGGGGACCCCAGGTCGGCACGCAGGCCACGATGGCCTTGCCGTCGGAGGCGCGGTAGCCGATGCCCCAGCGTTCGCAGGTGCGCCTGAAGGAGTCCTTGAGCACGTCGGGGTAGAGCTTGAACTCGCCGAGCACCTCGTCCATCCGGTACGCGCGGTAGTCCTTGAGGAAGAGCGGCATGTCCTCCTCGGAGATCCGGTCGGCGACCAGCGGCTTGACGGTGAGGTTGAGATCGAAGCTGGTCAGGGTCCCATAGCAGTCGAAGGTGATGTATTTGGGGCGCACGCTGGTCAGGTCCACGAGCAGTTCCTCCGGTGGGGGTCGGTCCGGTGGGAGTGGGAGCGTCGGTGCGAGCGGCGAGATGTCACGCTCGGTGTCAGCCGCCTGAGGCGACTGGCCGTGTGGTGTCTGGAACGCTAAGCATCCGATTCTCTGCTGTCAACAATTCCGAGCCGCCTGCTTGTAAAGAGTATGTTTCCCCAGCTTCTGTCGATCTTCAGGAGCTGATTGCCTGGTATTGGTGCTGATTTTCACTGCCCGTACGCTCCTCGTCTCCGGAAGATTGTTGACAACAGTTGACCGTCGCTGGCTGTTGTGGACAAGATGTGATGGCGCGGCAGACGCCACTCGGCAGCCGACCGCCCCTCTCCCGGTCCCGCGACTCACCCTCTCGGCCCCGCGACCCCCCCTCCCGGCCCCCGCGACTCACTCACCCAGTCCCGCGACTCACCCTCCGCCGGCATGAACGGACTCTCGATGCGAGCTTCCACGACCCCAGACGATCACGGCCACGGCCACGGACACGGACATGGCCACGACCACCCGCACGATGACGCTCCCGCCGCCGCCGTGAACGGGCACGGGCACGACCACCACGAGTCCGAGGTTTCGGCCGCCACCGGCCACGGGCACGGCCACGGACATGGGCACGGACATGGGCACGGACATGGGCACGGACATGGCCACGGCGACGACCACGGCCACGACCACGGCACCGGCCTGTGGGCGAGGGTCAAGCACACGCTGATCCCGCATGCCCACGACGCCAACGACGCGATCCAGAGCGCCGAGGAGTCGGCCCAGGACGGGATCCGCACGGCCTGGATCGGGCTGGCCGGCATGATGGCCACCGCGATCGGCCAGATGGTCATCGTCGCGGTGTCCGGCTCGATCGCCCTGCTGGCCGACACCATCCACAACCTCGGGCACGCCGCGACCACGATCCCCCTGATCATCGCCTTCCGGCTGGGCCGGCGCGCGGCGACCAAGAAGTACTCCTACGGTTACCGGCGCGCCGAGGACCTGGTCGGGCTGTTCATCTCCCTGGTCATCGTCGCCTCGATCGGGTTGATCATCTGGGAGTCGATCGACGCGCTGATCAACCCGCACCCGCTGACCAACCTGTGGTGGGTCTTCGCCGCGGGGCTCGTCGGCTTCCTCGGCAACGAGATGGTGGCCGTGTACCGCATCCGGACCGGCCGTCGCATCGGCTCGGCCGCGCTGATCGCCGAGGGCCAGCATGCCCGCGCCGACGGATACACCTCGATCGCCGTCATCGCCGGTGTGGTCGGCGTGTGGCTCGGGTTCGACCGCGCCGACGCCATCGTCGGCCTCCTCATCGCCGTGGCGATCAGCGGCATCCTGGTCAACTCCCTGATCATCATCGTCCGCCGCCTCATGGACGGTGTGGAGCCGGAAACGATCGACCGGATGCGCACCACCATCGCGGGCGTCGACGGCGTCGTGTCCGTCGGCGAGGTCCGCGTCCGCTGGTCGGGTCACCGCATGGAGGGAGACGCCGAGATCGGCCTCGACTCCGGGCTGAGCATGATCGAGGCCCACGCCGTGGCCGAGAACGTGCAGCACTCCCTGATGCACGCGGTGGGCAACCTCGACCGGGTCACCGTCCACGTCCACCCCACCTTCGACGGCGTGATCCCCGACGACCTCCACGAGCTGTCCGGCCACCACGCCTCGAAGGAGGCCCGGGAGGCGTACCGGGCGAAGCTCGCCACGCAGGGAGCGGGGTGACTCCCGTGGAATGGTCGATCCACCCGCTGAGCGAGCGCACCCTGCCCGGCGCCCAGTCGGTGATGCGGCGCAGCATCGCCGAGGACTTCGGCGACGCCTACGACCCGCGGATCCACGCCGACGTCGACGACCCCATGACCCACTACGCCCCGGGAAACGGCCCCTTCCTCCTGGTGGTGACCGACGACGGCACGGGTGAGGTCCTGGCGACGGGCGGCATCCGCAGCGGACGGCTGAAGCCCGGCCTCACCCCGCAACACGTCGTCGACCGCTACGAGGACGGCCGGCACGGCCAGCTCGTACGCGTCTACGTCCGCAAGGAAGCCCGCCGCGGCGGCATCGCCAGGGCCCTGGTCCGCGCGGGGCTCGACCGCGCGGACCAGGAGGGGCACTACGAGGCCATCGCTCTGCACACCTATCGCCACTCCCCGGGCGCCGTCGCCTTCTGGGAGTCCTTCGGCGCCCGGCTCGTCCATGACGACACGCAGGGAGCCAGCGGCGCGGTCTTCTACGACCTGCCGCGCAGTCCTCACAGCCACCCCCACCGCACTGGCGAGACAGGAGAACACCATGTCCAAGCGTCGTGACGTCTTCATCTTCGTTGCCGAGCCCACCAAGATCGAGGATGCCCGCACCAGCCTCGTCGACTGGCTGCGCAGCCTCGAGGGCCACCCCGGCTACCTCGGGGGTTCGGTCCTGCGCGAGTGCGCCGGCGAGCTCATCCCGAACACGCTGGTGATGACGCTGGAGTTCGAGAGCACCGAGGCCGCCCGGGCCCTGTGGCCGAAGATCGAGAACACGATCAACCCGCTCTACCCCGATGACAAGTCCGACAAGTCGATCGACCAGGGTGCCGCGTTCTTCACCGGCGCGGACGCTCCCGTGGCGCCGGAGGACCTGAGGTTCACCCGCGGCAACGGCCTGGTGGCCCGGATGCTGCACATCCACGCCGAGGTCGTCGAGGACGTCGTGGTCGCCGCCTGACCTGCACCGTTCCCCACCCGTAGTCCCCACCCCGATGTGATGAGGAGCCTTTCTTGACGAGCACCAGCCTGTGGCATCCGCAGACCGCGATGTCCACCATCGAGGAAACCCTCACGGTCATCGCGTCGGGGCGGGGAGCCTCGGTGCGTACCGAGGACGGCCAGGACCTGCTCGACCTGCCGGCCAGCCTGTGGCACGCCAATGTCGGACACGGCCGGACCCGCATCGCCGACGCCGTCCGTCAGCAGATGAACGTTCTGGAGACGTACCACCTGTTCCAGGGCATGGCCAACCGCCCCGCCATCCGGCTCGCCGAGCGCCTCGCGGAGCTGAGCCCCATCCCCGACGCGAAGGTCTTCCTCACCAGCGGCGGCTCCGACTCCGTCGACACCGCCTGCAAGCTCGCGCGCCGGCACTGGCAGCTGGCCGGGCGGCCCGGCAAGCGCGTCATCGTCTCCCGGCAGCACGCCTACCACGGTCTGCACGGGTTCGGTACGAGCATCACGGGCATCCAGAGCAACCGCGACGGGTACGGCAGCGACTCGCTGATCCCCGAGACCGCCCGCGTCCCGTGGAACGACCTGGCCGCCACCGAGGCGGAGCTGCTCCGGCTCGGACCCGACAACGTCGCCGCCGTCATCGCCGAACCGATCATCGGCACCGGGGGCGTGCTGCTGCCCCCGCCCGGCTACCTCACCGGGCTGGCCGAACTGTGCCGTCGCCTGGACATCCTGCTCATCGCCGACGAGGTCATCACCGGTTTCGGGCGGGTCGGGCAGTGGTTCGCCTGCCAGCGCTTCGGCATCGAGCCGGATCTCCTCACCATGGCCAAGGGCATCACCTCCGGCTACCTGCCGCTGGGCGGCGTGCTGGTGTCCCGGCGCGTCTGGGAGCCCTTCTTCGCCGAGACCCCCGACGCCCCGACGTTCCGCCACGGTCTGACGTACTCGGGCCACGCCGCGGCCTGCGTCGCCGCCGAGGTGAACCTGAGCATCCTCGAGGAGGAAGGTCTGCTGGAGCGCGTCCTGGACCTCGAGCCCGTCCTGGCCCAGGCCCTCACCCCGCTGCGCGACCACGAAGCCGTCGTCGACGTCCGGGCCGGTGCCGGACTTCTCGCGGCGGTCCAGCTCGCCCCCGACGTCGACGCACGTCCCGTACTGCGCGCCGCGCGGGAGCGGGGCGTCCTCACCCGGCTGCTGGCCGACAACTCCCTGCACGTCAGTCCCCCGTTCGTCATCACCGCCGAGGAGATCTCCCGTGCCGCCGACGTCCTCAAGTCCGCTCTCGACCGTGCCCGTACCCTCGAATCCGCCTGAGCCCGCGCAGGCGTCGGCGCTGCGGCCGGCTGACATCGCCCGGCACCGCGACCTCACGGAGACCGCGGCCGCGTCGCTGCCCGGCGGCTTCCTGGCCGCCGAGTGGACGGCGCCGCGCTCCGGGCGGACCTTCGACGTCGCCGATCCCGCGCTCGGCCGGCCGGTCGCCGCCGTCGCCGACTGCGAGCCGGGTGACGCCCTGCTCGCGCTGACCGCGGCGAACGACGCGTTCCCCGCCTGGGCGGCCGCCCCGACCCGGCGGCGGGCGGACATCCTGTACGGGCTCTACCAGGCGATGCTCGCCGACGAGGAGCGCCTGGCGGCCCTCATCACCCTCGAGGTCGGCAAGACTCTCGCCGAGGCGCGCGGCGAGGTCCGTTACGCCGCCGAGTACGTCCGCTGGTACGCCGAGGAGGCGGTCCGCAGCTCCGGCCGCAGCACCCCGACCCCCGACGGCAGCTGGCACATCGTCACCGCCCCGCGTCCGGTCGGCCCCTGCCTGCTCATCACCCCGTGGAACGTGCCGCTGGCGATGGCCACCCGCAAGGTCGCGCCCGCCCTGGCCGCCGGCTGCACGGTCGTGCTGAAACCGGCCGAACTCACCCCGCTCACCACGCTGGCCTTCGCACAACTCGCACGGGACGCGGGCGTCCCGGCAGGAGTCCTCACCGTGGTCACCACCACGGACCCGGGGTCGGTCTGCGGCACGCTCATCGCCGACCCACGACTGCGGAAGGTGTCCTTCACCGGGTCCACCCCCGTCGGGAAACTGCTGCTGCAGCAGGCCGGCGCGCACGTGCTGCGCACGTCGATGGAACTCGGCGGCAACGCCCCGTTCCTGGTCTTCGACGACGCCGACCTCGACCTCGCGGTCCGTGAGGCGGTCATCGCCAAGATGCGCCTCGGGGGCCAGTCGTGCGTGGCCGCCAACCGGTTCCTCGTCCAGGAACCGGTGGCCGACGAGTTCGCGGCCCGCCTCACCGAGGCGCTCACCGCGATCAGGGTCGGGTTGGGAACCTCGGACGTCGACCTCGGCCCGCTCATAGACGACCGCGCGGTCGCCAAGGCCGACCGGCTGGTCGACGACGCCGTCGCGAAGGGGGCGACGCTGCTGGGGCGTGCCGACGCACCCGGCGGTCCCGGCAGCTGGTTCGCCCCTGTGGTGCTGGACCACCTCAGCGCCGACGCTCTCCTGCAGCAGGAGGAGGTCTTCGCCCCGGTCGCGGGCATCCGCCGGTTCCGGACGGAGGACGAGGGGGTGGCGCTGGCCAACGACACCCCGTTCGGGCTCGCGGCGTACCTGGTGGCGCGCGACAGCGACCGGATAGCCCGGGTCGCCGGCCGGTTGGACAGCGGCATGGTCGGCATCAACCGGGGGCTGCTGTCCCACGTGGCCGCGCCGTTCGGCGGGATCAAGGAGTCCGGGCTCGGCCGGGAGGGCGGCGCCGAAGGACTCGTCGAATACCAGAACCTCAAGTACCTCGCCGCCCCGGCGCTGGCCTCATGAGACTCGCCGGAACCGCTCGAAGGAGGGCGGCGGTCATCGGGACCGGAGCGGTGGGGAGCATGGCCGCCTGGCAGCTGGCCGAGCGCGGCCTGGAGGTGCATGCCTTCGATCGCTGGGGCGTCCCGCACCACCGCGGGGCCTCCGGCGGGCAGAGCCGCCGGTTCGCGGTCATCAGCATGGGCGACCCGGACCTGCCGCCGCTGGTCCTCCGGGCCGAGCAGCTGTGGCGCCGGCTGGAGGAGGCGACCGGACGGCGGCTGCTCGAGCAGACCGGCGGACTGATCCTCGGCCCCGCCGGCAGCACCTCCGTACGGAAGGCCGTGACCAGCTGCGAGAACTGGGGGCTGGCCCATCGCGTCCTCGACGCACAGGACGTGCGGCAGGCTTTCCCCCAGCACGCCGTCGAGGATGAGGACATCGCCGTCCATGACCCGGCGACCGGCTTTCTTCGTCCCGAGCCGGCGATCCTCGCCGCGATCGAACAGGCCACGACGCTCGGGGCGACCGTGCGCCACGACACCGAGGTCCTCGACATCGACGTGAGGTCCGAGACCGTCGGGCTGACCTACCGAAGCGGCGCGGACCGACCGCACAGCGAGACGTTCGACGCGGTGGTCATCGCCCCCGGCGCCTGGGCGGCCACGCTGCTGCCGGACGGGCTGCGGGAGGCGATCGGAGTGGCCGGGCTGACCGCGCGCCGGCTGGCGCAGACCTGGTTCGTACCGGACGACCTCTCGCTGTACGGTGCGGAACGCTTTCCGGTCTTCGAACGCGTCGCCATGCCGGACGGCGCCTCCATCTACGGCTTTCCCAGCCTGGACGGGGCAACGGTGAAGATCGGCGTGAAGAGCCGCCCGCACCCGGAGGTGGCCGACCCGGCGCGCCCGGATCCCCACCTCGCCGCCGACCACCTGGCGGAGATCCGCGATGTCGTCGGGCGCCGGCTACCCGGGCTCAACCCGCGTCCGGTGCAGACCTCGGTGCACGTGGAGTCGTACACAGCGGATGGTCAGCCCGTGGTCGGGCTGCTCCCGGGCGCGGCGCACGTCGCGGTCGCCGTCGGATTCTCGGGCGGAGGATTCAAGTACGCACCGGCGATCGGCGAGGCCCTGGGCGACCTCCTGGCGGACGGTGCCACCGAGGCCGGTATCCGGCAATTCGCACCGGGCCGCTCGGCGACGGTGTGAGCAGATCGCCCGGCCTCAGGGGACGGTGAGGGCGTTCCCCAACCCCTTCGTTCGCCAGGGCGATGGCGTAGGGGAGCGTCACCGGGCCGAGCCAGGTGAAGCCGAACGTGCCTCGAGGTACCGGCGGAGCGCCCCCTGCCCATCTGGAATGAACCGGTGCTGCTTCACGGCTTCGCTCAACTCGGCACTCGTCAGCCAGCCCACCCAGCTCACCGGCATCGGGACACCGTCACATTGGTGCGGGGTCACTTCGCCAGCACCCGGACTTGATCGGCCGGAGGAGCGGCCACCGTCGTGTCATCCCAGTTGGAGAAGGTGATCTCCATCGGCGTCTTCGCGGTCAGCCGTTGCCGCACTGGCCGCCCCTGGCCATCGAGCCAGAGCTCGTACGTGGCCTGCGCGCCGAACTCCTCGAGCAACTTGTCGAGCAGCCGCCCCTGCGCCGCCTTGTCGCCGGCCCGGACCATGGCGTACTCGTCCTCGGTGTCCTGCAGCATCGGCAGCGGGTCGTACACCTCCAGGAACGCGCTGAGGTCCAATCCGTCGAGTGCCGCCCGCACGTCGATGGTGACCGTGTAACGGTCGAGCCCGCCATCGAGTACGGGGCCGCTCGCTCGTCCCCGCGCTGCCAGCAGCGCATGCACCCGGTGACTGTTCACCAGCGTCGTAGCCTGGCTTGTCGCCACGCTGATGCCCAAGAGATTGTACGGCTCGTGCTCTTTGGTGATCTTGTCCCAGGTCTTGCCCGGTGCCACTTCCTCCTCCAGCATCTGCATATACGTGGCACCGCCCGTCCGGATGAGCCGTCCGCGCAAGCCATCGCCCAGATCGGCGGAGACATCCTGGTCCTGCCCCTTGATGACCACGGTGGCGCTCTGGGCCCCCTTCTTCGCCATCCGCTTGACGTCAGGGTGCGCCTGCAAATACGTCCCGACATATCCGGCGACCTCGGGAGCGGTCTTCGCTCCCGAACCACAACCCGCCGCCAGCAGCGCCAACACGGCGATCATCACATATCTGCGCACGCCGGGCATGCTTGCACGTCTGCGTGCAGAACCCTGCGGGCGGGAGGTGCAGATCGCGTGCAGAAAGACCTGTCCACAGCCCCGAAACCGCGGCGGATCCGATCCGGAGCGGGCTGCCGAGCTTCTCCTCCCACGGGGTGAACCAGCAGCGCCTCCCGAACCCGGTCGGTCTGCCGCTCCTTGTCGCACACGTTCGCGGCCGGCCACGAGGCCGCCTTGTCCAAGCCGGCGAGTGCGCACTCCCGGAACCTGAAGTATCGGCGGATCTCGCTGCGATGCTTTCCGTGTCGAAGAGAAGCCGCGGTGAGGGCCGCCTGTCAGCGTCAGGCCAGGACGGGGCCACGCTCCGGCAGCGTTTTGGAACCGGCAGCCGAGCCCATCGGTGCCGGCCGTCAGCTCGGACACCACCATCATGATGGCCCCTGGCCCCTCGAGGCGAATGAGGGTGCCGCCGAACGTGGTGTCGGCAGGGGCGGAAACTCGGATGACGTGCCGCCCGGTCAGCGATCACGATAGCGGTCATGCTGGTCGATCACTTTCCGCCGGCCGGGCTGCGGCTGACCACGCCGCGGCTCGAGCTGCGGCTGCCATCCCCCGAGGAGCTGGCCGAGCTGGCCGGGCTGGCCGCCGACGGCGTCCATGACCCCGACGCCTCGCCGTTCCTCGTACGGTGGACCGACGCGCCGCCCGCCGAGGCCGCCCGCAGCGTGGTCCACCACCACTGGCGGCAGCTCGGCGCGTGGACGCCGCAGGAGTGGTCGCTCGACCTCACCGTGTTCCGCGACGGTGTGGTGGCCGGGCAGCAGAGCCTCTCCGCCCGGGACCTGGGCATCACGCGTCAGGTACGCACGACCTCCTGGCTCGGGCGCCGCCACCAGGGGCAGGGGATCGGCACCGAGATGCGGGCGGCCGTACTCCACCTCGCCTTCGCCGGTCTGGACGCCGAGGTGGCGCTGTCAGGCGCGCTCGAGCACAACGTCGCCTCCCTGGCCGTCTCCCGCAAGCTCGGCTACGAGCCCGACGGCCACTGGCGGCACGCGATGGACGGGAAGATGGTCGTGGAGCACCGGTTGCGCCTGACCAGGGACGCGTGGGAGCGGCACCGCACCGTTCCCGTCCAGATCGACGGGCTTGAGCCCTGCCTGCCCCTGATGGGCCTCGACGTGCCGTCGAGCCGCTGAGTCTGTCATCGATCGCGTGCGCTGTGCCGCATGAAACCGACGGTCTGCGTGACCAGAACGAGCAGGCGACTGGCGGTCAACGCGATCCACAGGCCCGCCAGGCCCCAGGCCGTCGTCACCGGTGTCATGGCCAGAGCGAGCAGGCCGTTCCCCACGATGGCCGAGCCCAGGGTCCAGGTCGAGCGCTTGAGACCCGTCAGGCCGGTGGCCATCACGACCCCGCAGTTGTCGGCCAGGGTGTAGGCCGCCAGCAGCGGTAACAGGGGCAGGGTCAGGGCGAGCACCCGGGCATCGGAGGTGAACAGGCCCAACACCGGCTCGCCCAGCGAGAGGACGATGAGCGCGCCGGTGAGCACGCCGATGGCCGCGACCGTCAGGGCCGCCCGGTTGACGCGACGGGCCTCACTAGGGGAGGTCGCTCTGGCGATCTCCGGCGTCGCGGCCTGCCCGACGGCGAAGGCGGTCAGGCCGAGGGGTCCGGCCAGCGACGTGAGGATCGCGTGGGCGGCAGCGCCCTGAACCCCTGTCCGGGCGGCGGCGTAGGCCGCGCCACCCATGACCGTGAACTTGATGACCACCGTGGCCGACATCGGGAGGCCCACCTTGGCCATGCGCCAGATCTCCCGCGGGCGGGGGCGTCCGGGCCACGGCGATCCTCCCGCCAGTCCCGGCAGGCGCAGCAGGAGAACGTTGGACACGGTGACGGCCAAGGGAGGTGCCGACGAGCTGGGCGATGACCCCGGCGCTCATGGACAGGAAGAGAGGCGCGGCCGCGTTCAGGATCATGCGATGAGGAGTGGGCATGAAAAGCAAAATCCCGGGCGGCCAACCGCTCGGGACAAGCTGATTATACCCCGACCGAGCTCGCGCCGGGTGGTGGCAGCGGCGAGTAGGGTGCCCGGATGATCGGGATACCGGAGGTGTTCGCGCGGAGCACGGCCGAGCGTGAGGGAGACCCGGGCGCGGCGTGGCTCGCGGAACTGCCCGGGATCGTGGACGAGCTGCTGGAGCGTTGGGGGTGCGTGCCGGACGGCGAGGTCATGCACGGAGGGGTCGGCGTCGTCGTCCCGGTGCGGCGGCGCGGTGAGGGGGTGGACGCAGTGCTGAAGGTGTCGTTCCCGCATCCGGGCAACGTTCATGAGCCGGACGCGTTCGCGGCGTGGGACGGGCGTGGGGCCGTCCGGCTGTACGAGCGCGACGACGAGCGTTTCGCCATGCTGCTCGAACGGGTCCAGGCGTCGACCCTGGCGGAGGTCGAGGACGGCGACGAGGTCGTCACGGTCGCGGGGCAGATCAATCGCCGCCTGGCCATCCCCGCGCCCCCTGGCCTGCCCCGGCTGCGGGAGCGGGCCGGCTCCTGGGAGGAGCAGCTGCGCAAGGACGCCGAGGAGCTGCCGCACACACTGCCGCGCCACGTGGTGGACGCCGCGGTGGCGACCGTACGCGAGCTGGGCTCCGTCCAGCCGGACGTCCTCATCCACGGGGACCTCCATCCCAGGAACATCCTGCGCGCCGACCGCGAGCCATGGCTGGCCGTCGATCCCAAGGGGCACGCGGGAGACCCCGCCTACGACGGCGGCACGCTGCTCAAGTCGCGCGCGCTGACCCTCCTCGAAGCGGACGACCTGCGCAAGGCCCTCCACCGTACGCTGGACGTCTTCGCCGAGGCGGCGGAGCTCGATCGCGAACGCACTCGGCGCTGGGCCCAGTTCCACGCCGTCCAGGCCGCGTTCTGGGGTCGGCGTCACGGGTTCCGCATCGCCCGCGGTGGGCCGCGGTTGGACTGGCTCGTCGAGTTCGCGGATCGCCTGTCGGAGTTGCTCATGGAACGCTCGTAGCGGAACCCCGACCACCGACGGGTGGGCGAGGCCCCGGCGAACGCCTGCACCGGGGTCAGCGCATGAGCTTGGTGGTGAGGGCCACGCGTGAGCTCACCCCCAGCTTGGCGTACGCGTTCCCCAGGTGGTACTCGATCGTCTTCACGCTCAGCACCAGCTCCCTGGCCACCTGCCGGTTCGTCATCCCGGTGGCCACCAGCCGCGCCACCGCCTGCTCCTGCGGGGTCAGCCGCAGCAGCGGCGAGGTGCCCGACCCGGCGCGCGGCAGCCCGCACGCGCTCAGCTCCCGCTCGCACCGCCCCACGTACGGCGCCGCGCCCAGCTTGGCGAACAGCCCGAGCGCCAGTTCCAGGTGCGACTGGGCCTGCCTGCGGCGGCCCAGCCTGCGCAGGAACCGCCCGTACGCCAGCCGCAGCCGGGCCTCGTCGAACGGCAGCCCGGCCCCCGCCCCGGCGTGCGCGAGAGCGGTGGTGAAGGCGGTGTCGGCCAGGGCGTTCTCGTGGCGGGCCGCGTGCAGGCCGCCCCGGCAGCGGGCCGCCGTGGCCAGCGCCGAACGCCTGCCGCGCCGCCCCGCCAGCCGCTCGACCGCGACCAGACAGGTCTCGGCCCGGTCCAGCTCGCCCAGCCCCACCAGGGCGTCGATGAACAGGTCGAGCCACTGTACGACGCCGGGCTCGTACACGATGTCGTGCTCCTCCACCGCCCGCAGCGGCTCCAGCGCCGCCACCGTCGCGGCGTGGTCGCCCCTGGCGGCGGCCAGGTGCGCGGCGGCGCTGCATCCGTGCGCGAGCGCCGCCATCGAGTCCGCGCCGGCGACGGCAGCCCGGACGTGGGACTCCGCGAGCGGCCAGTCGCCGCGCGAGGCCGGGACGAGGGCGGCCAGCCCGTGGCAGATGGGCGAGAGCCACCGCTGGTCGGCGTCGTCGGCCACGGACGCCGCGGTCTCGGTGTGCAGGGCGGCGTCGTCCCAGCGGCCGGAACGGTACTCGACCTGCCCCAGCATGGCCGTGGCCAGCATGCGGAACGGCACCGAACGCTCCCCGCACGCCGCCACCACCCCCGACAGGTCGGCCAGCCCGCCCGCCAGGTCGTCGGAGCAGGTGCGCAGCAGCCCGCGGCCGAGCAGCGCGTCCAGGTCGGCGATCGTGGCCGACGCGGGCGGCGGCAGGTCGGCGGTCGCGGCCAGCGCCGCGTCGATCTCGCCGGAGACGGCCAGGCCGGTGAGCTGGGTGAAGCGGTTGTAGTCGATGCTGAGGCGGTAGCCGGGGGAGTCGCGGGCGCGTTCGGCCCAGCGGGCGGCCTGCCCGCCCTCGGCCTTGACCAGGCAGAGCATGGCGAGCTGCTGCGCCGCCCGCGCCGCCAGGCCCGACTCGGGCGGCCCCGCCTGCTCCCATGCCGTGATGAGCTGCGCCCGCGCCTCCTCGACCTGGCCGCGCACCATGGCCAGGTGGCCGAGCGCGTAGCCGCGCACCGCCGGGTGCGCGTCCTCGGGCAGGCTCGCGGTCAGCCCGGCCGCCTCGTCGACCCGGCCGTCCAGCAGCAGCGCCTCCACCGCCTCGGCGGCCAGCGGCGCGGGGTCGCCCGACAGCTCCGCCGCCGCCTTCAGATGCTCGGCCGCGCCGCCGAACGCGCCCAGCCGTACCTGCGCCCGGCCCAGCTCCGCCAGCTCGGCGGCCAGCTCCGGGCTCGGGCCCGCCACCGCCTCGATGCGGTGCCGCAGCCGCGCCTGCTCGCCCTCCGCCACCAGCGCCGCCCGCGCGTGCAGGGCCGAGCGCTGCGCCGGGCCGAGGTCGCGGTAGACGGCCGCGCGGATCAGCGGATGCGCGAACGCCGCCACGGGCCCGCGCGAAGAGGACCGTTCCAGCAGCACGCCCTCGCGCACGGCCTGCTCGAGCGCCTGCAGCGGCTCAGCCACCCCAGCCACCCGCGCCGCCAGGTGTAGCGGGCACGACATGCCCAGCACACTGACCGCGCCGACCAGCTCGCGCACCGGCGGCGCGCACCGGGCCACCTTGGCCAGCACCAGCATCGTGTACGACCTGGGCGCCGGCAGCGGCTGCGCCAGGTCGTCCAGCGCCTCCAGCGGCACCTCCTCCAGCAGCGCCCGCAGGTGCAGCGGCACGCCCTCGGTGTGGGCGACCAGCCTGGCCACGGCCCGCTGCGACACCCGCCCGCCGACCAGCGTGGCCACCTCCGGCTCCCGCAGCCCGCGCAGCCGCAGCCGGTGTGTGGTGTCGGCGGCGATGAGCCGCCGCAGCCCCTCGGGGCCCGGCAACGTGGCGGCCTCGCGCAGCATGAGCACCGCCATGACCCGGTCCACGCGCAGCCTGCGCAGGCAGAACGTCAGCGCCCGCAACGTCGGCGCGTCCGCCCAGTGCACGTCGTCCACGACCAGGCAGAGCGGCTCGCTCGCCTGCCGCTCGCTCAGCTCCGGCAGCAGCGCGGCCCCGACCGCGAGCGGATCGGGCGGCTCCGCCGTGGCCGGCGCCTCGATCTGCGCGGGGAGCCCGCCGAACAGCCTGGTCAGCGTCCCGTACGGCAGCAGCGCCTCACCCTCGTCGCCGTCGGTGAACAGCACGTTGCCCGTCCCGCACGTCTCCAGGAACCGCTGGACCAGCGTCGTCTTCCCGATCCCCGCCGGTCCTTCGACCACCACGAGCCTGGGCAGTCCGGCGCGGGCGCGCTCGAACTCCGCGGCCAGGCATCGGAGCTCCTGATCCCGTCCGACGAACGTCATACCGGCCTCCGCACGCTGGGAAATCCAACGTTGCGCGGCAGGGCGGGCGGCTCAAGTAAGACTTGCCTGTCCCCTTGTCCAGAGTTCGCGCGAAAACCAGGGGTTATCCCCAGGTCGCCGGGGCCGGTCCGGGTCCCCGCCGCCGTCGTACGGGTGGCCGGATCTGCCGCGCGGGCGCGAAGGCCCGTACTCCAGGGGAAATCCCCGGGGCGCTCCCTGAAGCGCGGGGCCCCGGGGCGGCGGATCATGTGAGGCGGGCCTCATCGGGAGGGGTGCGGGCGAGGGCTGCCGACGGTTCGCGCAGGGCGGTCACGGTCCTCGCCGCGCAGGAGGGCACGCCTCCCGGACCCGTGTCACCATCGCCACACGGGAGGCCCGGCGGGGCGGTCACGAGCGTAGCCACAGGTGGCCGCCCCGATCCCGTTCATCGACTCGCGCCAGACCCGGCCGCGGGCCCGCGGTTGCCCGGGCCTTTACCGATCTGTGCTTCGCGCCATCATTGCACTGTGTGATAGTAATGTGACGTTGCGTATCCGATGAGTTTCGGGAGATTCTTCATGGTGGCGTACACGCTCTCAGTCGTGGCGGCGGTGGGCGCGGTGGCGCTCACCGCGCTGATCTTCAGGAAGGTCAAACGAGCCGAAGAGGACCGCGACCCCGGCGGGCCGTCGGTCGCGCACGCGGGAGCGATGCTGTCGGCGATGTTCCTGCTGGTCTTCGCCATCGCGATCATCGTTCCCTGGACCACGGCCGACGCCGCCCGCCTCAACACCCACACCGAGAGCCAGGCGGCCGTCGACGCCTACTGGGCGGCCGACGCACTGCCGGGCACCGCGCCCCAGGACGTGCGCAGGGCGCTGCGCGACTACATCACGTTCGTGGTCAGGGACGAGTGGCCGCTCATGGGCGAGGGCAGGATGGACCCGGTCGGCGCCGCCAGGATGGACGAGCTGCGCGGCCGCGTCACCGACCTGCAGGTGACCGGCGACAAGCAGGACGACGCCAAGAGCGCCGTGCTGGAGAAGCTCAGCGCGATCTCCACCGCGCGGGCCCAGCGCACCGCCGACGCCGCCGCCACGCCTCCCGCGGGGCTGCTGCACCTGACCATCCTCACCGGGGTCCTGGTCACCATCTTCCCGTTCCTGGCGGGGGCCAGGCCGAGAGGGCTGGCGCTGCTGCCGCTGCTGGCGACGGCCGCGCTGCTGGGCTTCGGCATCTACCTGACGTGGGACATCTCCCACGCCTTCGCCGGGCCGCTGGCCGTCGGGCCCGAGGCGTTCCAGGGGGCGCTGCAGGAGTTCACCCGCATCGGCGGGGGAGTGTGAGCGTGGGCGTCCGGCGTGCTCCGCTGCTGTTCGCCGTCGCCCTGGCCGCCGTGACCGTCGCGGGCCCCGCGGCGGCCGACGGGGTGCCGTGGCCGCGCCCGGTGCCGCGGGTGACCGTACGTCCCCCGGCGCCGCCGGCACCCCCGAAGAACGTGACCGTCGGCCCCACGGTGACGGTTCCCCGGGTCCGGACGCGGCGTTCACCCAGGCCCAAGGTGTCGATCTCGGTGCCGCCCCGCAAGCGCTGGGCGCCCCCCGCGGTCGTGCTGCCGCACGTGACGGTCTACCGGGACGGCGTGTGCACGGCGGATGTTCAGGTGGGGGAGTGCCCGCGCAGGAGAGCGGGCCGGGTGCGCCCGTCCGCCCCCTGGTCGGCGCCGGTGCCGGTACCGACGCCCACCCCCACGAAGACGACGCCCAAGCCGAAGGCGGCCGTCCCGCTGACGCGCTACCAGCGGGCCGCGGCAGGCCCGGCCCGGCGCAAGAGCCCGCTCAACACCGTGCTGGTGATGACCGTGGTGGTGTCGGCGATCACCTCGACGACGGCCGTGGCCTTCCGCTCCCGCCGCTGAGCCGTTATTCGGATGCCCTGTCCCGGTGCCACGTGACACACTGACCGCCGGGCCCCGGAGATCATCGTCCGGGCCCGGCGGTGATCGGGAGGCGGCCGTGGCCGACGAAGAGGTGCTGACCGGTGGCGGCGTCAACCACGTGGTCCGGGGCTGCGGCCGGTTCTACGATGCGGACATGGCGCACCTGGCCCGCTGCGAGCCCGCGTTCCGGTCCGCCCTTGTGACACCCCGATGATCGGGCCGGCCGCGGCACGCCCGTCGAGGCGAGGAGGCACGATGCCGGACACCCCCAGGCGCGCCACTCTGGCCACCGTAGCCGCCTCGGCCGGCGTGTCGGTCGCGACCGTCTCCAAGGTGCTCAACGGCCGCAGCGACGTCGCGCCCGCCACCCGATCGCTGGTGGAGTCGCTGCTGCGGGAGCACGAGTACGTCCCGGCCACGGCGCGGCGCGAGCCGTGCGGGAGCGTCGAGCTGCAGTTCGACGACGACCTGAACGCCTACTCCATCGAGATCATCCAGGGCGCGGTCCAGGCCGGGGCCGAGATCGGCGTCGGGATCGTCGTCAGCATCAAGAAGGACGCCGGCCACAGCACCGCCTGGGTCCGCGACCTGGTCGCCGCCGGCCGCACCGCGCTGATCGCCGTCACCTGCGAACAGCTGGCCGCCCAGCAGGTGGCCGCGCTGGCGCGGGCCCGCCTGCCGCTGGTGCTGATCGACCCGCTCAATCTGCAGAGCGCCAGCGTGACCAGCGTCGGCTCCACGAACTTCTCCGGCGGGCTGGCCGCCACCCGCCACCTGCTCTCGCTCGGCCACCGCCGCATCGCCTACGTCGGCGGCCCGGCGACCGCCGCCTGCAACCAGGCCCGGCTGCACGGCTACCGCGCCGCCCTGGAGGCCGAGGGTGCGCCGGTGATCCCCGGCTACGTGTGGACCGGCCAGTTCCGCTACCACGACGGGCTGCTGGGCGGCGCGGCCGTCCTCGATCTGCCGCGGGCGCCGACGGCGATCTTCGCGGGCTGCGACGAGCTGGCCCTGGGGGTCATGGAGGCCGCCCGGGCGCGCGGGCTGCGCATCCCCGAGGACCTCAGCGTCGTGGGCTACGACGACACCCAGGTCGCCCGGATGGCCTCGCCGCCGCTGACCACGGTCCGCCAGCCGCTGCGGGAGATGGGCGGGATGGCGCTGCGCACCGCGTTGCGGCTGGCGGCCGGCGAGAGGATCGACTCCCGTCACGTGGAGCTGGCCACCGAGCTGATCGTCCGCAGGTCCACGGCACCCGTGCCCGGGTGAGGCCAACCAATCGAGCCCCATCCGCATCAAAAGTCACGTGGAGAGTCTGGCGCCGGGTGATCCGGTCAAGATCGGCAAATACTGGCTCGCCGGGCGGCTCGGCTCCGGCGGCCAGGGTGTCGTCTATGAGGCCTACGACGACGACGGCGGCCGGTACGCGCTCAAGGTGCTGCACGCGGAGGTACGCGACCGGCTGGCCAAGGAGGCCGCCGCCGCCCGCAGGGTCGCGTCGTTCTGCACCGCCAGGGTGATCGACGCCGACCCGGCCGCCACCCCGCCGTACATCGTGAGCGAATACGTCGAGGGCGTGGACCTGCGGCGCGCCGGGCGGCGGTTCGCGGGCGACGACCTGCACCGGCTGGCCACCGCCGTGGCGACCGCGCTGACCGCGATCCACGAGGCCGGGGTCGTGCACCGGGACCTCAAACCGGACAACGTCCTGCTCGGACCCGACGGGCCGCGCGTGATCGACTTCGGCATCGCCCGCACCGAGGAGATGTCGCGCACGGCCGGCGACTACATCGCGGGCACGCCCACGTACATGGCGCCGGAGGTCTTCTCCGGAGACCGGGCCGGCGTCGCGGCCGACGTGTTCGCGTGGGGCGGGATCATGGTGTTCGCCGCCACCGGGCAGGACCCGTTCAGGGCGGAGACCCTGGCGGGGGTCATGCACCGGGTGCTCACCTTCGAGCCCGACCTGGACACGCTGCCCGCGTCGCTGCGGCCGCTGGTGGCGGCGGCGCTGAGCAAGGACCCCGGGCGGCGGCCGAGCGCGCGCGGGCTGCTGCTCGCCCTGGTCGGAGGCGCGATCGACCCGCTCGGCGAGGGCAGCCAGCGCGGCGAGGGCCTGCGCGCTGCGGCGGCCGACCCGGGGCTCGGCACCCTGGCCGAGGACGCGTACGACCTGCTCGCCCCCGAGGAGCGCGAGCTGGTGCCCGACCTGCTGCTGCGGCTGATCACGATCGACGGTGACGGCACGGAGACCGTACGGCGCGCGTCCGTGGACGACCTGCTCCCCGAGCGGCCCGCGCAGCGGCGGCGCATCCTGGACGTCTTCGGCTACATCCTCACCGAACGCGACGGCGAGGTGAGCATCGTCCGCCCGGCCGTGCTGCGCGCCTGGCCCCGGCTGCGCGGCTGGGTGGAGGCCGACCGGCAGGGGCTCGGCGTCCTGCCCGAGATCTCCCGCGCCGCCCACGCCTGGCACGACCACGGCCGCAAGGACGGCGACCTGCTCCAGGGCAGCAAGCTCGAGGCCGTGCTCGACTGGGCCGCCACCGGCCGGAACCAGGTGACGCTGACGCCGCTGGAACGCGACTTCCTGGGCGCCGCGAGCGGCGTCACCCGGCGCCGGGCCGGCCGCCGCCGCCTGCTCACCGTGGCGCTGGCGGGACTGCTGGTGGTGGCGGTGATCGGCGCCGGGGTAGCGGTCCAGCAGGGACGCCAGGCCGCCGAGCAGCGCGACCAGGTGGCGGCCGAACGCGACCGCGCCCGTGGCCGCGAGCTGGTCCACCAGGCCGCCGACCTGCGCACGGTGAACCCGGTGCGGGCCATGCTGCTCAGCGTCGCCGCCTGGCGGCTGGCCCCGGGCACCGACACCCGCTCCAGCCTCACCTCGGCCGTCTACCAGCGCGAGACCACGTCGTTCAGCCCGCCCGCCGACAAGGGCGCGGCCACGCGGGCGGTCAGCGGCGACGGCCGCGTCCTCGCCGCCGTGAGCGAGCGCGGAGTGCGCGTGTACGAGGTCGCGACCGGCCGCCAGGTCGCCTCCTGGACCTCGCCGCGGCTGGCCGAGGGCGTGAACCAGGTGGCGCTGAGCCGTACCGGCCGGCTGCTGGCCGTCGCGGCCGGCCAGGCCGTGACCGTGTGGCAGACGCGCACCGGCCGCCTCGTCGGTGTCAAGAAGAAGCCGGGCGATGACCCGGAGCTGCTCCGCCCCGATTTCGGCGACCAGGACTCGCTGCTGTCGATCAGCGTCACCGACGGCGTGACGGACCTGTGGGACGCCGAGCGCGGCCGCGAGATCCCCACCAAGGAGTGGGGCGAGGTCCCCCAGTTCACCGTCGCCTCGTCGGGCAGGCTGGTCGCGAGCGTGGCGCCCCCGGGGCAGACGATCCGCGTGTGGCGGCTGCCGGGCATGCGGCGCGTGCCCGCTCTCGAGAAGAGCTGCGGCATGGAACCGGTCGTGGGATTCAGCGCGGACAGCCGGCTCATGTACTGCGCCGGGGAGCGGTTCCAGCTCCGGGACACCGCCTCGGGCAGGCTGGTCGCCGACTCGGAGGCGGAGGAGGACGGCCTGACCTGGGGGGATGCGGTGAGCCAGGCGGCCCCCGGCACCCGGTGGGCGGTCCGGCTCAGCGCCGACAACCAGCTGGTCGCCGGCGCGCGCGGGCAGCGCGTCTGGGTCTGGAACGTGACCACGCACCAGGAGATCCTCAGATACGAGGCGCCGGGCGAGGTCACCGAGGTGTGGTTCGACCCGACCGGCCGGACGCTGCGCTACCGGGTGGACGAGCGCATCGTCAGCCTCGCCCTGCGGTCCGGCACCGCGAGCGCCCGGGCGCCCTCCGGAGCGCGGATCGAAGCGATCAGCCCGGACGCGCGCCGGCTGCTGATCAGCACGTCGTCCGCGTACCGGACGTGGGACGTGGCCGCGCGGCGCTCGATCGCGTCGTACCCCAATCCCGGCAACCCGACGCCGTGGCTGTTCAGCCCCGCCAACGACAGCCTGGTCTTCCAGGACGGGGAGGCGGTCATCGCGTACAGCCTCACCGACGGGCGGCGGCTGTGGTCGTTCGGGGGCATTCCGGCGTTCCTCCCCACGGGCGGGGCCTACAGCAGGGACGGCCGCCTGTTCGCGGCGGTCTTCGCACAGAACAATCAGAAACAGGATGACTTCCGCCTGCGAGTGTGGGACGCGCGCACCGGGAAGGAGGTCAGCAGCGTGAAACTGCCGTTCGTCACCCGCGACTTCGTCTTCCTCGCCGACGGCAGGACGATCGCGTCGGCGAGCGGGCGGTTCTACGACATCATGACCGGCAAGCCCGTCGGCACCGGGTTCGGCGCGGCGCGGAACCAGGGTTTCATGGTCGTCGATCCCGCCGGGCGGCGGCTGGCCACGCACGACGGGCACCGCCTCAGCCTGTGGGACCTGAGCGCCCGGCAGCTGCTCGTACCCGACCTGCGCGTTCCCGGCCAGGAGTTCGACGCCGTCGTGTTCGCCCCCCGAGGGGACGTGGTCGCCGTCTCCGACGCGGGCGGTGGGATCCATCTGTGGGACGTGGCGACCCGGCAGCCGCTGGGCGGGGAGATCCGGCTCGACAACAACGGCAGCGTGCACCTCATGGCCTTCACCGGCGACGGGAGACTGCTGCGGGTGGTCGACGTGTCGGAGCGGGTTCATGACCTGCCGGTCGCGCCGGAGGCGATGGTGGGCCAGGTGTGCGCGCGGGCCGGACGCACGCTCAGTGTCCAGGAGTGGCGCGAGTATCTGGGTGCCACGCCGTACCGGGACGTGTGCGCGAAGACGTGAGGGAAGAGCGCGGGCCCGGCGGCGGTTTCACCTGATCGTGGAAGAGACCGAAGTGGTGGTGATCGGCGCCGGGCAGGCCGGGCTGTCCGGCGCGTACTTCCTGCGCCGGTACGGGTTCGAGCCGGTCGTCCTGGACGCGGCCGACGGCGCGGGAGGGGCGTGGCGCCACCGGTCGCCGTCGCTGACCATGGACAAGGTGCACGGCATCTTCGACCTGCCCGGCATCGCCCGTCCCCCGGGCGTGGACGGGCGCCGTCCCGCCGCCGAGGTGGTCCCCGCGTACTACGCGGCCTACGAGGAAGAGCTGGGGCTGGACGTCGTACGGCCGGTGCGGGTCGCCTCCGTCCGGCACGGCGACGGCGGCCGGCTGGTGATCGGCACGGACGCGGGGGAGTGGTCGGCCCGCGCCGTGATCAACGCGACGGGCACCTGGACCCGGCCCCACTGGCCCTACTACCCAGGCGCGCCGGACTTCGCGGGCCGCCAGCTCCACTACGCGGGTTACCGGGGGCCGGAGGAGTTCGCGGGGCGGCGCGTGGTCGTGGTGGGCGGCGGGGCCTCGGCGATGCACGTGCTGTCGGAGATCGCCGGGGTCGCCGCGACCACGGCCTGGGTGACGCGGCGGCCGCCGGTGTTCCGGGACGACGACTTCGGCGAGAACGCCCGGCGCGAGGCCGTCGCGCTGGTCGAGGCGCGTGTGCGCGCGGGGCTCCCGCCGCAGAGCGTGGTGAGCGTCACCGGCCTCGGCTACAGCACGGTCGTACGCGAGGCCCTGGCCAAGGGTGCGCTGGAACGCCTCCCCATGTTCCGGCGCATCACCGCGGACGGCGTCACCTGGTCCGACGGCCTCCACCTGGAGGCGGACACGATCGTCTGGGCCACCGGCTTCCGCTCGGCCCTCGACCACCTCGCACCCCTGCGGCTCAGGGAGCCGGGCGGCGGGATCAAGGTGGACGGCACCCAGGCCGTCAGGGAGCCGGCCCTGCAACTGGTCGGGTACGGCCCCTCGGCCAGCACCATCGGCGCGAACCGCGCCGGACGCGCGGCGGCGCGCAACGTCCACGGCTACCTGGCGCGGCAGGCGGCCTGACCGAACCTACTATGCGAAGTAGTAAGAATACCGATTGCGGCAGCGGTCCGGTTACTCCCGCGAAGGGACTCGACACGGGGTGTGACCCCAGGTTAGCGTCCTGACATAAGGATCTTTATCCGGTCAGGAGGTCCCACATGGAAGTTCCCGGCTACACCGAGATCCGGGAACTCGGACACGGCGGGACAGGCCGGGTGATGCTCGCCGTACGGGACTCAGACGGGCTGGCCGTCGCGATCAAGCACCTGTCCGAGCCGCTGCGCGCGGACGCGGGGTTCGTCGAGCGGTTCCGGGCGGAGGCCGAGGTCATCCGCGAGATCGACAGCCCGCACACCGCCCGCCTGCTCGAATACGTCGAGGGCCAGGACGACGCCGTCATCGTGATGGAGCTGGTCGACGGCGTCACGCTGCGGCGGCTGCTGGAGCACGAGGGCGCGACGGGCCCGGAGGCGGCGCTCGTGGTGCTGAAGGGCGCGCTGCTCGGGCTGGCCGAGGCGCACCGGCGCGGTGTCGTCCACCGGGACTTCAAACCCGAGAACGTCATCATCACCCAGGACGGCCAGAGCAAGCTCGTCGACTTCGGCGTGGCGGCCCACTTCGGGGAGACGGCCGCGCTCGTCGGCACGCCCCCGTACATGGCGCCCGAGCAGTGGGACGACGGGCCGGCCAGCGCCGCGACCGACGTGTACGCCGCCACGCTGGTGTTCTTCGAGTGCCTGACCGGCCACCGCGCCTTCCAGGGTGAGAACGTGGCCGCGCTCGCCTACCAGCACCAGCACATCCTGCCCCCGCTGGGGGAGGTCGAGGAGCCGCTGCGGCCGCTGCTCGAACACGGCCTGGCCAAGGACCCGGCCGGGCGGCCCGCGTCGGCGGAGGCGTTCCTGGCCGAGCTGGAGGGGGCCGCGCTCGCCGAGTACGGCGAGGAATGGGAGACGCGCGGGCGGGCCGGGCTCGGCATCTTGATGCTGCCGCTGGCCGCGCTGTTACCGAAGCCGCAACCGGTTGCCGAGAGCACCACCAGCGTGGTGCAGAGCACGCTGGCGCCGGCGGCCAAGTTCGCGGTGACGGGCGGGCTGGTGCTGGCGACCGCCGCCGCGGTCGTGTCGGCGTTCGTGATCCTGGGGGACTCGCCGGAGCCGGGGCCTGGGCCGGGCATCGCGCTGCCGCCCGCCACGTCCGCCGCGCCGGAGCCGTCGCGGACCCCGGCGCCCGCCTCGCCGACCTCCGCGCCGCCCACCTCCGCCGAGCCCACCCCGAGCGGGTCGATCACGGGGACGCCGCCCGTCACGTACGCCGGTCAGCCGACGGCTCCCCCTACGGCTCCTCCCACGGCTCTTCCCACGGGCGGCCCCGGCTCGCGGCCGCCCACCGCCACCCGGGAGCCGACCCGGGAGCCGACCCGGGAGCCGACCCGGGAGCCGACCCGGGAGCCGACGCGGTCCGGCCGGCCGACCGGGCCGACCGAGCGGCCCACCACGCGGCCGCCCACCGGCGAACCCCCGGCCACGAGACCCCCGGCGACCAGGCCGCCCGCCACCCAGCCGCCCGCCACCCAGCCGCCCGCCACCCGGCCTCCGGCCACGAGCCCGCCCGACCCCGGCACGCCGCCCGCGACCAGGAACCGGGAGCCGCTCATCTCCGTCTCCGTCAAGGTGTCGGTGAACCTGCCGATCCTCGGCGGCGGCGGCGATGACGGGCTGCTGGACGCCGACATCGACCTCGGTCTGGGGTCGAGCCTCCTGGGGATGCTGGTCGTACCGGGCTCGGTATTGGTCGGACGGCAGATCGTGGCGCGGAGGGTACGACGGCCGCGCGATACCGAAAAGTTGTGAGTTGTGTGCGGAGCGGGATGATCCCCTACTATCAGCAGTCGGATAGAGGGCGTCCCCCCGGCCTGGATTACTGCTGACCGGAACCTGCCCTGCGGCTCGGGGTGAGGAGAAGTGTGGCGGTTGCGTCCCGCGCCGACCGGCTACGCGGACTGGTCCGTACGCTCTCCGCGGCGACGCTCGCCGTGGCGCTGCTGACGGCGGGGGCTCCGGCGCAGGCCGCGCCCAAGCCCACGGTGAAGCAGCTCAAGAAGGAGCTCGCCGCGCTGCAGAAGGACTCGGAGAAGCTCATCACCGACTACTACAGCAGCAGAATCGCCCAGCAAAAGGCCGATAAATCGGAAAAGTCGGCGCGGGAGAAGCTGGCCGCGGCCCAGGCGGTCTACGACCGCGAGTCCGCCGAGCTCCGCGCCATGGCCGTCGCCCAGTACATCGGCGGCGACCCCGGCCAGATCTCCATGCTCACCTCCGACCGGGACCCGACGTCCCTGCTCGGCCGGATGGCGCTCAACCAGCACCTCGTCGTGCTCCAGGAGACCCGGCTGCGCGGCTACGCCCAAGTCAGGGACGCCCACCAGCAGGCCAAGGACGAGGCCGACGCGCGCGCCAAGGAGCTCGCCGAGACGGTGGACGAGCTGGAGAAGCGCAAGAAGAAGGCCGAGAAGCAGATCGACCGGATCAAGGAGAGGATCGACCAGCTGTACGTCGGGCCGGGCGTGCGGCGGCCGGACGGCACGTGGGTGCCGCAGCTGCCCGGCGGGGCCGACAACATCACGCCCCGGATGCGGCTGGTCAAGCAGCTCGTCCAGGAGCGGTTCGGCGTCCCGAACGGGATCGGGTGTTACCGGGCGATCCAGGACGGCGGCGAGCATCCGCTCGGGCGGGCCTGCGACTTCATGCTGAGCCGCGGCGGCGCGATGCCGTCCGGGGCGGAGGTCGCGCGCGGCAACGAGATCGCGGAGTGGGCGATCAAGAACTCGAAGCGGCTCGGGATCATGTACATCATCTACCGGCAGCGGATCTGGCACGCCAGAACGGGCTCCTGGCGCACCATGTCGGACCGGGGTGGCACGACGGCGAACCACTACGATCATCCCCATATTTCGGTCTATTAGGGGGTTTGGGCGATGCGCTGTCGGCTGCCGGAGCTGTTCCTCGGGGCGATGACGTTCGGGGCGCAGGGCGGGGTGGACGCGCCACGCTGAGCGCGGCCCCGCCCGCGGGGCGGTCAAGCGCGGTGGTACTGCACGGGGGTGGCGACCTGGCCCCCGAGCTCCGCTGCGGCCTGACGGGCCCAGTAGGGGTTGCGCAGGAGCTCGCGGCCCAGCAGGACGGCGTCCGCCTGTCCCGAGGCGATGATCTGCTGGGCTTGGGCAGGGTCGGTGATCAGGCCGACGGCCGCGGTGGGCATTCCGGTTTCGTTGCGGACCTGCTCGGCGAAGGGCACCTGGTAATGCGGGCCTGTCACGATCTTGGCGCCGGGAGCGTTGCCGCCGGTGGAGACGTCCAGCAGGTCCACGCCGCGGGCGTGGAGTTCCTTGGCGAGGCGGACGGTGTTGTCGGCGGTCCAGCCGTCGCGGTCATCCTCGGGGTTCTCGGTGAGCCAGTCGGTGGCGGAGACGCGGAAGAAGACCGGCAGTTCCTCGGGCCACACCGCGCGTACGGCGTCGACGACCTCCAGGGCGAAGCGGGTCCGGCCCTCGAACGAGCCGCCGTACTCGTCGGTGCGGTGGTTGCTGTGCGGGGAGAGGAACTGGTGGATCAGGTAACCATGGGCTCCATGGATCTCGGCGACCTCGAATCCGGCCTCGAGCCCGCGCCGGGCGGCGTCGGCGAACTCCTGGACGATCGCTCGGATGCGGTCCGTGGTGAGTTCCTCGGGCGTCGTCGACGCGCGCGCGAAGGAGATCGCGCTGGGGCCCAGCGGAGTCCAGCCGTACGGCTCGTCCGGGGTGATCGGGCGCCCGCCGTCGACCCAGGTGCGCTCGGTGGACGCCTTGCGTCCGGCGTGGGCGAGCTGGATGGCGGGGACAGTGCCCTGCGACTTCAGGAACGCCGTGATGCGCTGGAACGCGGCTACCTGAGTGTCGTTCCAGATGCCGAGGTCATAGGGGGAGATGCGGCCCTCGGGGCTGACAGCGGTGGCCTCGGTGACGATCAGGCCGGTCCCCCCGGAGGCGCGTGCGGCGAGGTGGGCGAAGTGCCAGTCTGTCGGGACGCCCACCGTCTCGCCCTCCGGCTCCGCGCTGTACTGGCACATCGCCGCCATCCAGATCCGGTTGGGGATGGTCAGCGATCTGAGGGTGACCGGGGTGAACAGAGAGGCCATGCCGAAACTCCTGGTACGCGCCTGAGAGGTCGGCCGCCGGGCGAGAGGCGCGTCACCCGCATCCGGCGCTGTGCAGAACACCCACAATAGTTGCATACGCGTGCTATTTATTCCTGCGTTAGCCAGCGTATGCAACCATATGGAGACTCTCAGCTGCTGATGAACCCGGCAAACGCGTCTCACAGGGTGAGCGTTTAGGCTGCCGCGTCCCGTTCGAACTGCGCGTCGCCACCTTCGGCCGCACCTGATATCGAGGGCCCGACGGCACCTGGCAAGGGGCAAGTCCACCGGAGCTGGTCCTACCGCAGGCTCGCCGCAGGAGATGACACGCCGGCGGTGTGCTTCTCGCACAGGTCACGGATCGCGGTGACGTTCGGGTGCCAGGGCCGGCCGGTCGGGCCGGTCAGGACAAGCCGGCGTTCCAGGCGCGGTCGCGGCTCCTCGCCCGCCAGCGGGTGGTCGCTGCGCACCACGGCCTCGTATCTTTGTCTGGCCGTATACCACCACCAGGCCGCCCCGTACGAGCCGTTGTTGGCGATCATCGTGACGGTCAGCTTCAGGGTGCAGGAGGCGGTGTTGACGGTCATCATGGCCAGCAGCGCGATCGGCCGGACTTGGCCGCCATCCCTCCAGCCCACCATGAGACATGCGGATCGTGGAGAACGAGCTAGTCTTCGGCGTCTTTGGCCAGGGCCGCCAGCAGCCGGTCCTCCGTGACCTCGGGCCCGACCAGCTGATCGGTGATCGCCCCGTCGCGCAGCACGACCACGCTGTCGCAGTTCTCCACCAGCTCGCTCACGTCCGACGAGATCAGCAGGATCGCAAGCCCGTCCACCGCCAGCTCGTCCAGCAGGGCCTGCATGTCCACCTTCGTCGCCACGTCCACGCCCCGGGTCGGCTCGTCCAGCAGCAGCACCTTCGGGTGCATGGCCAGCCACCGTGCCAGCAGCACCTTCTGCTGGTTCCCGCCCGACAGCTCCCCGGCGGGCTGTCGGGGGGAGACGGCCTTGATCCCGAGCCGCTTCATGAACGTCGCCACGATGCTGTCCACCCGCGCGTCCGACACGATCCCCGCCCGCGACAACCGGGGCAGGGCCGCCAGCGCGATGTTGTCACGCACCGACAGCGTGGGCACGATGCCCTCGGTCTTCCGGTTCTCCGGCACGAGGCCGACGCCGGCGCGGATGGCGTTCCTGATCGACCACTTGCGGGAACGCGCTCCCGCCACCGTCACCTGGCCCGCGTCCACCGGCAGCACGCCCGCGATGGCCCGGGCCGTCTCGCTGCGCCCCGCGCCGAGCAGCCCGCCCAGGCCGACCACCTCGCCGGCCCGCATCGCGAGCGACACCCCGTCCAGTACGTGATGGCGGGTCAGCCCCTTGGCCTCGAGCACGGGCAGGTCGGCGGACTCGGCCGGCTCGCCGGTGTTCAGGGTGGGCTCCACGGGGTGGAACGGCCGTCCCAGCATGAGCGAGACCAGCCGTAACCGGTCGAGCCCCGCCAGCGGTCCCGTGTGCACGACCCGCCCCTCGCGCAGCACGGTGACCCGGTCGCAGATCCCGTACAGCTCCTCCAGCCGGTGCGTGACGTACACGACCGACCGGCCCTCCTCGCGCAGCCGCCGCACGGCCCCGAACAGCGTCTCCAGCTCGCCGTGCGCCAGCGCCGACGTGGGCTCGTCCATGATGACCACCCGCGCGTCCGCCGAGGCGGCCCTGGCCAGCGCGACGAGCTGGCGCGCGCCCTCGCCCAGCGCGCCGAGCGGCCGGCGCACGTCCACCTCCAGCCCGTACGTGGCCAGCACCCGCTCGGCCTGCGCGTGCACGGCCGCGGAGTCGATCAACCCGAGCCGCCCCCTGGGCTCCCTCCCCAGGAGGAGGTTGCGGGCGACGCTCATGGTCGGTACGAGGTTCGTCTCCTGGTGGACGGTGGCGATCCCGGCCCGCTTGGCGTCGGCCGGGCTGGCGAACCTGACCGGCTCACCCATGAGGCGCAACTCGCCCGCGTCCGGCTGGTGGACCCCGGAGAGCACCTTCACCAGGGTCGACTTGCCCGCCCCGTTGCCGCCGATCAGCGCATGCACCTCGCCGGGGCGTACGGACAGGGTGACGTGGTCGAGGGCGGTGACACCCTGGAACGTCTTGAGAACGCCTGCCACCTGTAGCACGGTTGCCTCCGCCTCGATCGTGGTCGAGGAAGGAAACATTACAGTAACGGCCTTGTCACATTCGATCAGAAACGAGCGCAACCCGTCACACCCACTCCGGCGCCAACCGTCCATCCCCCCCGAACACCGAGCCCCGTCGGCACAGCGCACGTCATCCACTGCCACCACCCACACCGGGCCGACGGGCTCGCTCCTTCGGCAGCCTGCGGACGATCCTTAGCAAGGCGTCCCCTTGGCCACCGGCAGCCCCAGCCGTGCCTCCAACCCGGGCTCTGGCGTGTTATCGGTCGGGCAGGCAGGCCAATCAACCCGGCCACCTGCTCGGCGAACGCCGGCACCCACGGACGGCTATCCCTATGAGGCGGTGAAGCCTGGTCGGGACCGCGTGAGAGAGAGGATCGCGGGGACCGGGAAGAGCATGAGGTAGAGGTTCGGCAGCCACCAGACCAGCGAGAAGTCGCCGCGCAATGTCCAGAACGCGATCGCCATCAAGCCGGAGGCCATGGTCAGCACGAGCGAGACCAGCATCAGTCCCGGCCCGGACGGCGAGCCTCGGCGCAGGAGGTACAGGCTGGCCAGGCCGGTGGCGCTGGCCAGCAGGTCGATCCAGAGAAACGACCAGTTCCAATCGACCATCAGCGGGTTGGTGTAGTCGGCGAACGCCCATTCGGGCGGGATCAGGCCCAGCCCGGTGATGGTGAAGTAGGCGACGAATGCCAGATCCGTGAGCAGCATCAACGCCTTAGTGACGCGTAGCACGGTCGATTTCCTCCATCAGGTAGCGCCTGGTCTGTTCGTGCAGGGCCGCGTCCGGTTCGCCGAGTCCGAGAAGCCTGGCCGCCCACCAACCGTCGATGGCCAGCCGTACCGCCGTCGCCGCGGCCGGGTCGATGCCGTCGTCGGTCAATCTGGCCTGCCAGGCGGCGAACCGCTCTCTCAGCGGCGCAAGCCCTGCCGGATCCACGAGCACCGCGGCCAGCAACGCGGCGGTCACCCGGTCGGCCGGAGCGTTGGCCGCCGTGTGGTGTTCGGGGATCGTCGCGTTCAGGTAAGCGCGCAGAAAGTCGCCCGGCTCGGCACCGGTCTCGGCCAGTGCTTGGTCGAAAGCCTTGGTCAGGCGGTCGACCATGGTGGCGACCAATGCCTGCTTGGTGGGGAAGTGGTAGAACAAGCCGCCCTTGGACACGCCTGCCCGCCGTGCCACCGCTTCCAGAGTCAGGGCCTCGGCCCCCTCGGACAGCAACACCTCGGCCGCGGCGTCGAGCAGTCGTTCTTTCGAGCTGGGTCGCGGCATGGAGGAAACTATACCGGCTGACCGGTACAGTTTCCAGGCAGCCGCCGTGCTCGATTACCTTGCCCGCCCCTGTACTCGGCTGCCTTGCTCATGCCCCTGTGCTCGGTCGCCTCGTCGGCAGGCTGTCCGGCCGCCGTTGCTCGGCACCCACACGCCCGTCTCCCGCGCCTGCCCGCCTGTGCTCGTCTCCCGCGCCTGTCCGCGGCGCTCGGCTACCGCGCCGGCTCACTTCCCGCGCCTGCTCGCCTGCGCTCGGCTACCGCGCCGGCTCGCCTCCCGCGCCTGCTCGCCGGCGCTCGGCTACCGCGCCCGCCCACCTCGTCGCCTGCGCCTCCGCTCGCGCCCGCCCAGGTCGCCTGCCGTTCGTCCGCGCTCGTCCGCGTTCGCCCGCAGCGTCGCCCGGGCCCGTCCCGCATGTCCGCTTCCTCGCCCGCGCCCGCCTGGGCCACCTGCCACTGGCCCGCGCCCGCCTGGGCCACCTGCCACCGGCCCGCGCCCGTTCGCCAGCAGGGCGTTAACCGTCCCCGGTCCGCCTGTTTGCCGACCTGCGTTCGGCTGCGTTTGCTCGTCCGCTTTCGTGCGCCCGCCTGCGCCCGTGTTGGGCGCGGCCGTTCGCCGGGCCATGGTCGCCGCGCCTGCTCCGTGCCGATCCTCCGCCCGCGGATGTCCCCCACCGGGGCCGGGGCGGTGTACGGGCGACGTCGGGGCGCTCGGCCGGAAGGGGGTCAGAACTGGGCGATGTGGAGGCGGACGCCGCGGGCGCTCAGGTCGTCGAGCACGTCCCGGGGTGCCGCGTCGTCCGTGACCAGGTGGTCGATCCGGTCCGGCGGCACCGTCTGGACCATCGTGTCCACGCCGATCTTGGTGTGGTCGGCCAGCACCACGACCTCCTCCGCGGCCGCCGCCAGCGCTCGGTCAACACCCGCCACCTGCATGTTGGGTGTCGACAGGCCGCGCTCGGCAGTCAGGCCGTTGCCCGAGATGAACGCCCGGCGCACCCGCAGCCCCGCCAGCGAGTGCTCGGCGGCGCTGCCCACCAGGGCCAGGATCGAGCCGCGCAGCGTGCCGCCGGTGAGCATCACCTCCACCCGCGGCGTCCCGGCCAGCACTTGGGCGACCAGCAGGGAGCTGGTCACCACGGCCAGCTCGGAGTGCCTGGTCAGGCGGCGGGCGAACTCCTGCGTGGTGGTGCCGGGCCCGATCACGATCGCGTCGCCGTCCTCGACGAGGGCGGCGGCCAGGTCGGCGATGGCGGCCTTCTCGGCCGACTCGAGCGACACCTTGTGCGCGTATCCGGCCTCGCGCGACAGCTCGCCGGGCAGGGTGGCGCCGCCGTGGTGGCGGTTGAGCAGGCCCTCCGACTCCAGCGCGCGCAGGTCGCGGCGGACGGTGACCTCGGAGGAGTGCACGGCCTGGGCGAGCTCGCGCAGCGACACCGCACCGTTGGCGCGCACCAGCTCCAGGATGCGCTGCCGGCGCTCAGCGGCGAACACGGGTCGGCGTCCGTCGCTCTGCGTGTCGCTCACGTCCCGATCATAGTGGACAGGCCAAGATGAGTTCACCTCTGATCGTATGAGAACGAATTTGATCGGAAATCTTGACCGGCTCGGTCCATCGGTGCTTACTTGAGAGCGTGTCAGGGTCAAAAGCTGTCCGAACCTGATCGGCGCGTTTTGAAAGGACCCCCCGTGCGCAAGCGCCTCGCGTTCCCGCTGGCCGTACTGATGTCACTGTTATGGCAGCCGTCGCTCCCCGCCACCGCCGCAGCTCCCGACCAGGCTGCCGCCGCCCCGAACGGGCTGCGCGGTGACTACTACCTCGCCTCCGGGGCGGGGAAGTTCGACTTTGCCGAGCTGAAAGCCAGCGTCGTCGACCCCAACCTGGAGCTGACAGACCTGAATCCGACGTTCAGGCTGCTAGCCGGCAGGGATGACGACGTCTCTGTACGGTGGACGGGCCAGATCCAGCCCAAGTACTCCGAGACGTACACCTTCTCCATCATCGGCGACAACGGCTTCCGGCTCTGGGTGGACGGCAAGCCGATCATCGACCACTGGGTGGACGACTGGGACCGGGAGCAGGCCGGCACCCCGATCGCCCTGGAGGCGGGCAAGAAGTACGACTTCAAGGTCGAGTACTTCGAGCACTTCGGCGGCGCGAACCTGCGGCTGCGCTGGCAGAGCCCGAGCCAGCCGAGGCAGATCGTGCCCGCGGAGGCGTTCACGCTGCCCGAGGGGTTCGCGCCGCCCGGACCGTCCGACGCCAGGGTGAACGCGGCCGGTGACGTCGCGGCGCTGACGTTCGCCAAGCCCCTCGGCGCGCTGCCGGCGGACGCCCTCAGCAAGCTGGACATCACGGTCGCGGGCACCAAGTGGCCCACAAGCTCCGTAATCCTGAAAAATCCGCAAACGGTGGAGCTGAAGCTCAAATATCCGATCCCGTCCAAGGCCGGCAGCAGCATCCGCGCCGCCTACAACGGCACCGGCGGCCTCACCTACGCCGACGGTAGCGCGGTCGAAGCCTTCCCGTACGCCTACGTCGCCAACGGCTCCGCCTACATCCTGCGGACGAAGTGGTCTGACGACGTCAACCCGGCCGGCCCGCTGCCCGAGTACCCCCGGCCCCAGCTCGTCCGGGACCGCTGGCGCAGCCTCAACGGCAAGTGGCAGTTCGCCCCCGCCAAGGCGGACGAGGCCGCGCCCGTCGGCCGCGACCTGCCCGAGCGCATCGTCGTGCCGTACCCGGTGGAGTCGCAGCTGTCCGGCATCGGCCGGCACGAGGAGCGCATGTGGTACCGCAGGACGTTCGACGTGCCCCGCTCGTGGCGCGGCGAGCGGCTGCTGCTGCACCTCGACGCGGTGGACTGGCAGTCCACGGTGTACGTGAACGGCAAGCAGGTCACCACCCACAAGGGCGGCTACGGCCGGATCACCGTGGACGTGACCGACGCGCTCAGGCGCAGCGGCCCGCAGGAGCTGATCGTCGGCGTGTACGACCCGACCGACGCCGGCACCCAGGCCATCGGCAAGCAGCGGCTCGACCCGAGCGGCATCTGGTACACCGCGAACTCCGGCATCTGGCAGACCGTCTGGATCGAGCCGGTCGCCAAGCAGCGCATCGACCGCGTCGACACCGTGCCCGACCTGCGCGGCCAGGCGCTCTACGTGACCGTCCAGGGAACCGGCGGCACGGCGACGGTCACCGCCAGGGACGGCCGCCGCGTCGTGGGCAAGGTGACCGGCCCGGTGGGCCGCGAGCTCAGACTCCCGGTGCCCAATCCCAAGCTCTGGACCCCCGACAACCCGCACCTGTACGACCTGGAGGTCAAACTCAAGGATGACAAGGTCGAGTCCTACTTCGGGATGCGCTCCATCGCGGTCTCCGGCAACCGCATCCTGCTGAACGGACAGCCCGTCTTCCAGCTCGGCCCCCTCGACCAGGGCTTCTGGCCGGACGGCATCTACACCCCGCCAACCGACGAGGCGCTGCGGTACGACCTGGAGCAGACCAAGGCGCTCGGCTTCAACGCCGTCCGCAAGCACGTCAAGGTCGAGTCCGACCGCTGGTACTACCACGCCGACAAGCTCGGCCTGCTGGTCTGGCAGGACATGCCGGCGGCGTTCCGTACGGATGACAGACCCCAGTTCGAGGCCGAGCTGCGCGAGCTCGTCGAACAGCACCGCAGCAGCCCGTCGATCATCATGTGGGTGCCGTTCAACGAGGGCTGGGGCCAGTACGACCAGGCGCGCATCGCCGATCTGGTCAAGAGCTGGGACCCGTCGCGCCTGGTGAACAACATGAGCGGGATCAACTGCTGCGGCGCGGTCGACGGCGGCAACGGCGACGTCAAGGACTTCCACATCTACCCCGGCCCCGGCAACCCCGGCAAGCCGTCGGGTACGCGGGCGAACGTGCTCGGCGAGTACGGCGGGCTCGGCCTGCCGCTGATCGGCCACACCTGGTCGGGCGGCGGCTGGGGCTACGCGGTCGAACCCGACCCGGAGGCCCTCACCACCCGGTACGTCGGGATGGTCAAGGAACTCGAGCGACTGCACGCCTGCGAGCAGCTCAGCGCCGCGATCTACACCCAGACCACCGACGTGGAGACCGAGCTGAACGGCCTGATGACATACGACCGGGCGGTCACGAAGCCGGACGTGAAGCGCGTACACGACGCCAACACGGCCCTGACGAGCGCCATCAACCCAACCTGCACCTGAAACACCCCACCTGGACCACCGCACCCGTTACACGGCGCGGCTGAAACACCGCACCTGAAACGCCGCACCTGGAAGACCGTGCGTGGAAGACCGTGCGTGGGACACCGCGTCTGGGAGCCACGTGCGCAGATCCTGCTCGAACCGCGTGCGCCGAGCCCCGCCTCAACCGCGGGCGTGGACACGGCGCTCACGGGTGAACGCCGGTCGCCCGGGCCCCTGTGGCCCGGGCGCCGGGACTGATAGGAAAGGAACGCCATGACCCCCCATATCCGGACAGCCGCATTAACACTGGCCGTCCTCCTCACCGCGACCGCGTGCGCCAAGGCGGAGGCGCCGCAGAGCGCGCCCGCCGCCGCGAGCACGGCGGGGCAGCAGGTCGTCCAGTCGCCCTCCGGCTCGGCCGGGCCGACGTGCACGCTGGATCAGTTCGGCGGGACGAAGTTCGACCTCAAGACGGCCACGGTCGGGTTCTCCCAATCGGAGAAGGAGGCCAACCCCTTCCGCATCGCCGAGACCAAGTCGATCAAAGACGAGGCCGCCAAACTCGGCATCGCGAACCTCAAGGTCACCAACGCCCAGTCGCAGTTCTCCAAGCAGATCACCGACGTGCAGCAGCTCATCGCCCAGGGCGTGCGGCTCCTGGTCATCGCGCCCCTGAACTCCGACGGCTGGGAGCCGGTCCTCCAGCAGGCCGCCGCCAAGAAGATCCCGATCATCACGGTGGACCGGAAGATCAACGCCAAGGCGTGCAGCGACTACCTGACGTTCATCGGCTCGGACTTCTACGAGCAGGGCAAGCGCGCCGCCGACCGCATGATCGAGGCGCTTGGAGGCGAGGGCAGCAAGAGCAGGGTCGCCATCCTCCTCGGCGCCCCCGGCAACAACGTCACCACCGAGCGGACGAACGGCTTCAAGGACCGCGTCAAGGAGAAGGCGCCCGGGATCACGATCTCGTTCGAGCAGACCGGCGAGTTCGCCCGTGAGAAGGGGCAGCAGGTCACCGAGCAGCTCATCCAGTCCAACCCCGACATCAACGGCATCTACGCCGAGAACGACGAGATGGCCCTGGGCGCCGTCACCGCGCTGAAGGGCGCGGGCAAGGAGCCCGGCAACATCAAGATCGTGTCGGTGGACGGCACCCGCAGCGCCGTCCAGGGCATCGCGGACGGCTGGCTGCACGCGGTCATCGAGTCGAACCCCCGCTTCGGGCCGCTCGCCTTCGAGACCGCGCAGAAGTTCCTCGACGGGCAGCCCATCCCGGACAAGGTGGTCATCTCCGACCGGGACTACGACACGGGCAACGCCAAGGACTCCCTCGGTGAGGCGTACTGACTTGGAACCGGTTCTCGAGGCCCGGGCGGTCAGCAAACGCTTCCCCGGCGTGCTCGCTCTCGACGGTGTGTCCCTCGCCCTCCGCCCGGGCGAGGTGCACGCCCTCGTCGGCGAGAACGGCGCGGGCAAGTCCACGCTGATCAAGGTCTTCACCGGCGTGTACCGGCCGGACGGCGGCGAGCTGCGCTACCAGGGCGCTCCCGCCGTCTTCGGCACCCCCATGGAAGCGCAGCGCGCCGGGATCTCCACCATCTACCAGGAGGTCAACCTCGTCCCGATGATGAGCGTGGCCCGCAACCTGCTGCTCGGCCGCGAGCCGCGCGGCCGCTTCGGGGTGATCGACGCGGCCGCGATGCACGGGGAGGCGCAACGCGTTCTCGCCGGGTACGGGGTCGCGACCGACGTCCGCCGGCCGCTGCGCACCCTCGGGGTCGGGGCCCAGCAGATGGTCGCCCTGGCCAGGGCGGTCTCGGTGGACGCGCGGGTGGTCATCATGGACGAGCCCACCTCCTCGCTGGAGCCGCGGGAGGTGGAGACGCTGTTCGGGGTGATCCGGCGGCTGCGGGACGCGGGGATCGCCGTCATGTACGTCAGCCATCGGCTGGACGAGCTGTACCGGGTGTGCGACCAGGTGACGGTGCTTCGGGACGGCCGCGTCGCCCACTCGGGGCCGCTCGCCGAGGTGGAGCGGCTGCGGCTCATCTCGCTCATGCTGGGCCGCGACCTGAACGAGGTCCGTACGGGCGGCCTCACCCGCTTCTCCCGCACCCGCCACCGCACCACCACCCTTGCATCGTCTACATCCTCCCCACCGGGTCCCACAGCATCGGCGGCCTCCGAGGGGTCTGCGGTGTCGGCGGGGGCTGCGGGTGTGCCCGGTTCCGGTGCTTCGGTGACCGGCGGCGCCTCGGCTGAGCCGCCGCTCGAGTCCGATGGGCTGGGCGTCGGGGTGGGTGCGCCTGTGGTCGAGGCACGAGGGCTCACCCGCCGTCACGTCCTCGACGGCGTGGACGTGGCCATCGCGCCCGGTGAGGTCGTCGGGCTGGGCGGACTGCTCGGCGCGGGGCGGACCGAGACCGCGAAGGCCATCGTCGGCGCGCTCCCGCTCGACGGCGGCCAGGTGCTGGTGGCGGGCCGGCCCGTCCGTAAGGGGACGAAGGCGGCGATCGGGGCAGGGGTGAGCCTGCTGCCCGAGGACCGCAAGGCCGAGGGCATCATCCCGACCCTCTCGGTACGGGAGAACATCGCGCTGGCCGCCCTCCCCACTCTGGGTACGGCAGGCGTGGTGTCCGATGCGAAGATCGACCGGGTGGTCGGGATCTTCATGCGGAGGCTGAGGATCAAGGCGGCGTCGCCGCATCAGCTGGTGTCCGAGCTGTCCGGCGGCAACCAGCAGAAGGTGCTGCTCGCCCGCTGGCTGGCCGTGCGGCCCAAGGTGCTGCTGCTCGACGAGCCCACCCGGGGCATCGACGTCGGCGCGAAGGCCGAGGTGCAGGCGCTGATCGACGAGCTGGCCGAGGAGGGGCTGGGCGTGCTGCTGATCTCCTCCGACCTGGAGGAACTGGTCGAGGGCGCCGACAGGATCCTGGTGCTGCGCGAGGGCGCGGTCGTCGGGGAGTTGTCGGGCGACGAGGTCACCGAGGAGAGGATCATGGCGACGATCGCGGAGCACACGGTCGTGGGGCAGGCGGGCGAGGAGCGGGGCGATGGCTGAGCTCACCGTGCAGGGGCGCGTCGCGGTGCTCAAACCGCGCGTGTTCGCCTGGGTCCAGGACTACGGCGTGTACGCGGCGGTGCTGGCGCTGCTGCTGTTCAACGTGCTGTTCACCCCGCACTTCCTGGACGCCGCGAACTTCCGCACCCAGCTCGTCCAGGTCACCCCCATCGTGATCGTCTCGCTCGGGATGGCGCTGGTGATCGGCACCCAGGGCATCGACCTGTCGGTCGGCTCGGTGATGGCACTCGCGGCCGCGCTGGTCGTGCTCTACCTCGGGTACGGCTGGCTGCCCGCGCTGATCGTGGCCGTGGCCGGAGGCGCCGTGGTCGGAGCGGCGGGCGGGGCGCTGGTCGCGTACGTCGGGGTGCAGCCGATCGTGGCCACCCTGGCGCTGCTGGTCGGTGTACGCGGGCTGGCGAACGTCCTGGTGCCGCAGCTCGTCGAGTTCCGCAACCCGGACCTGATCGCGCTCGGCAGCAGTTCGGTCGCCGGGATCCCGGTCATCGTGCTCATCGCGGCGGCGCTGACGGTGGTCATGCTGTTCGTGGTGCGGCGGACCACGTTCGGGCGGCAGGTGGTGGCGATCGGCGGCAACCGGTCGGCCAGCGAGCTGTCCGGGCTGCCGGTCAAACGCGTGCTCCTGACCGTCTACGTGATCTCGGGGCTGCTGGCGGCGCTGGCCGGGGTGCTGGCCACGGCCCGGCTGCAGGCCAGCGACCCGACCTCGCTCGGGCTCTTCATCGAGCTGTCGGCGATCACGGCGGTCGTGGTCGGCGGCACCCCGCTGACCGGCGGCCGCATCAGGGTGCTGAGCACGGTCATGGGCGCGCTGCTCATGCAGTTGCTGTCGGCCACGCTGATCAAGCACAACCTGCCGCAGTCGTGGACCCAGATGGTCCAGGCGGTCATCATCCTGGCCGCCGTCTACGCCACCCGGGAGCGCCGATGAACCGTGAACAGGTGAGCCGCATCCTCCAGCAGCACGGCGCCATGATGGTGCTCGGCCTGCTGGTGATCGTGGGCAGCCTGGCGTTCGACTCGTTCGCCACGCCGGAGAACGCGGCCAGCGTCGTCGTGTCCTCGTCCTTCCTGGCGATCATCGCGATCGGGATGACGTTCGTCATCATCAGCGGCGGGATCGACCTGTCGGTGGGGTCGCTGTTCGTGCTCGGCGGCGTGCTCGCCGCGTACGGGTCGCAGTACGGGCTGATCGTGGCGCTGCTGCTGCCCCTGGCCGTGTGCGGGGTGGTCGGCCTGCTCCAGGGCCTGGTCATCGCGCGTACGGGGATGGCGCCGTTCATCGTGACCCTGGCGGGGCTGCTCGGCGTGCGCGGGCTGATGCTCGCGATCTCGAACGAGGGCGCCACCACCTATCTCGTGAAAAATCGGGCCTTCGCCACCCTCGGCCAGGGCGAGCTCCTCGGCCTGTCGTATCCCGTCTACATCACGATCATCCTGGCCCTGCTGGCGATGGTCCTGCTGCAACGCACCGGCTTCGGCCAGAACGTCTACGCCATCGGCGGCAACGAACAGGCGGCGGCCTTCATGGGCGTCCCGGTCGTGCGCACGAAGGTCTACGTGTACGTGATGTCCGCCCTCCTCGCGGGCCTGGCGGGGGCGTTGAACGCCGCCCGGCTCTCCTCCGGGGTGACGATCCTCGGCATCGGCCTCGAACTGGACGCCATCGCGGCCGTGGTGATCGGCGGCACGTTGCTGACCGGGGGAGCGGGCGGCATCACCGGGACCGTGGCCGGCGTGCTGCTGCTCGGCGTCATCCAGAGCCTGATCAACCAGGTCGGGAGCCTGACGTCGGCGTTCCAGCAGGTGGTCAGCGGGATGTTCCTGGCGCTGGTCGTGGTGGCGCAGCGGTTGCTGAGCAAGGCGCAGCGGCTGACGTAAGGGCGAGCCGTTCTGCCGCCACGCGGACGGGAGGAAGGCTCACGATTGATGTAAGCCGTTTGCAAGATTCGGCGCTCATAATGCGCGCATGCCGCCGATAACTGAACTCAGAGCAGGAGATCCCTCCGGTCTCGGAGGCTACGAGATCCGGGGACGGCTGGGAGAAGGCGTTCAGGGTGTCGTCTATCTGGGCGTCGACGAGCAGGGGAGGCAGGCGGCCGTCAAATGGCTGCGGCCTGAGCTGGCGGGTGACGGGGCGGCGGCGGAGCGGTTCGCCAGGGAGGTGGCGGCGGCGCGGCGGGTGGCGCCGTTCTGCACCGCGAAGGTGCTGGACAGCGGCGTGCACGAGGGCCGCCCGTACATCGTCAGCGAGTACGTGGACGGCCTGGCGCTGGAGCGCGCGGTGCGCGAGGAGGGGCCGCGCACCGGGCCCGCGCTGCACCGGCTGGCCATCGGCACCGCCACCGCCCTCGCCGCGATCCACCAGGCGGGCATCGTGCACCGCGACTTCAGCCCCGGCAACGTGCTGCTGGGCAGCGAGGGGCCCAGGGTGATCGGTTTCGGGATCGCCAGGGCGCTCGACGTGACCTCGGGCGACACGACCGTGCCGGTGGGCGATTCGGCGTTCCTTGCGCCCGAGCAGCTTTTGGGGGATCCCGCCGGGCCGGCGGCCGACATGTTCGCCTGGGCGTGCACCGTCGTCTACGCGGCCTCCGGTGCGGGGCCGTTCGCGGGCGGCACCTTGCCCGCGACCGTGCAGCGCGTCCTCAACGCCGAGCCGGACCTGGGGCGGCTGGCGGGGACGTTGCGCGAACTGGTCGCGGCCTGCCTGTCCAAGGACCCCGGGCGGCGGCCGACTGCCGAGCAGGTGATCCACCGCCTCCTGGAGCACCCGACCTCGAACCCGGACGCCCTCCACCAGACCGCCGCCGCCTTCGGCGCCACCCCTCCGACGGGTGGCGAGCCTTCGGCCGGGGACGGGTCGCCGTTGGGTGGCGCGACCCCGCCGGGTGGCGCGGCTCCGGTGGGTGGGTGGTCCCAGGCGGGCGGGGCGCCTTCGGCGAGTGGCGAGGTGCCGGGTGGTGGTGCGGGCTCGGTGGGAAGCGGGGGTTCGGGGGGTGGGGGGTCTGCGTGGCGGGCGCCGGGCGGTGATCGGGCCGGTGGGTCTGGGCCGCAGGCGTGGGCCGGGCAGCCGCCGCACCCCCAGGCGCCGCACCCCCGGCAGCCGTATCCCCAGCCGCCGCACCCCCAGGCGCCGTACCCCCAGCAGCCCTACCCTCAGCCGCCGTATCCCCCGCCGACCCCGCCGCCGCCCCCGGGTCAGTATCGGCCGTTGGGCGGGGATCAGCCGCCGCCGCCCGGCGCCCGGCCGGGGTTCGAGCCGCCCGCCCCCTTCCAGCAGCCGGGCACCCCACCCAGAGGCATCCCGTACGGTGGCCCGCCCCCGCGCCCGTCCGGCGGCAACCGGAAGAACTGGCTGATCGGCGGAGCCATCGCGGGCGTGGCGCTGGTGGCGGCGATCGCCATCGTCGTGGTGACCGTCATCAACCTGCCGCCCAAGCCGCAGGCGCTCCCCACCCCCGTTCCGAACACCGCGACCGCGTCCCCGAGCCCCACCGTGTCCCCGGTCCCGACCGCGAACCTCACCCCGGTCCGGCTCCCCGACACCGACGCCACCGTGTACGAGAGCCCGGACGACCCGGTCAGGCTGACGACGTACATGGTCAAGGACACCAAGACCAAGGACTGGGTGTACTACGCCCGCGACTCCCTGACGGGAGGTTTCACGAAATATCAGGACCAGTGGGAGAGCATGCTCTCCCCGGACGGCCGCTACCTCGCCCAGCGCGGCAAGAACTTCATCGACCACTACGACTCCGTGGAGGTCACCGACAAGACGACGGGCGAGCGGTTCTCGGTCAAGACCTCGCGGCAGCCGCTCAGCGCGTACATCCAGGCCTGGTCCCGCGACAGCACCCGCGTGCTGCTCAACGTCGGCAACCCCGTCAAGGACACCTGGCAGTCGACCGGCTTCGCCATCGTGGACGTGACCACCAGGAAGGCCACGGTCGCCTCCCTCAGGGAGAGCTCGCTGAAGGACATCAGGTACGGCTTCGACGACACCGACACCGGCGTGGTCGCCATGTCGATCGACGCCGAGCAGCAGGCCCTGCGCTTCTTCGACGCGAGCGGCCTGCGCGTCCGCCGCATCCCGAACGTCGGCGCCGGCATCGCCGACGAGCTGTTCTCGCCGTCGGGCAGGCGGTTCGTCACCGACTGCCCGGGTCTGGAGAGCGGCAACAACTGCGTGTACGACAGCCGCACCGGCGCCGAGGTGAAGCGGATCGAGTCGGCCTGCGGCGGCCTGGCCGCCTGGTTCGACGACGATCACCTGCTCTGCTGGGTGCGCCCGGACGGCAGCTCCGACAAGCAGCAGGTCCAGGTGATCGACTTCACCGGGAAGATGGTGCGCCTCCTGGCCGAGGTACCGACCAGGGGCGACGACATCGAGGTCGTCTACACGTTCAGGAAGGGCTAGCGCACCCGCCCGCGCGGCTTCAGCCGGATGGCGGGCAGGACGGGCGCGGGGAGCGGCGCCCCGTCGAACCCCTCGACGGCGCCGAACCCCTCGCCCTCCATCCAGTCCTCGCGGAACGCGGCGATCTCGTCGTGGGAGTGGCCGACGAAGTTCCACCACATGACGATCTCCTCGCCGAAGGGCTCGCCGCCGATCAGCAGGACCCGGCCGCGCCCCGACAGCCGCAGCGCGGAGCGCCCCGGCGGCAGGTACACCAGCGGCCCCGGCTCCAGCTGCTCGACCGCGCCGTCGAGCAGCAGCACGCCGTGCTCGAACCCGGGCGAGAGCGGCACCTCGCACGTGCCGTCCACCGCGATCTCGGCCCCCACCAGCGGGCTGAACGCGGTGGCCGGCGATTCGACCCCGCCGAGCGACCCCATGGCGACGATCGCCTCGAAACCGGGCCCCGCGAGCACGGGCAGCGCCGGATGGTGTTCGAACGCGGGCCCGGTGTGCCGGTGCTCGCCGGGCAGCGCCACCCACAGCTGCACCCCGTGCAGCACCGTCTCCGGCGACTCCTCCGAATGGGAGATGCCCCGGCCGGCGGTCATCAGGTTGAGCTGGCCGGGGCGGATCTCCTGAAGGCTGCCGAGGCTGTCGCGGTGCAGCACCTCGCCCTCGACCAGCCAGCTCACCGTCTGCAGCCCGGTGTGCGGGTGCGGCGGCACCCGCATCGTGGCGCGCTGGGGCCCGTAGGCGTCCACGAAACACCATGCGCCGATCATGCGCCGGTGCACGCCCGGCAGCGTCCTGCTCACCATCATCGCGCGTGGCCCGCCCAGCGGCACCTCGCGCCCCACCAGCACCTCGCCGTCCGCGCCCGCCTCGGTGCCGCAGCGGATCTCCTGCGGGTCAAGCTCCAGGTTGCTCACGCCATGACTGTACGGGCAGCGGGGGCGCCGCCGGCGGGCAGGGGCTCAGCCGAGGATCTCCCACCAACCCTCCACCACCTGGGCGGCGGAGGTGTCGACGGCCTCGCCGGGCCGGGGGACGGCGATCTTGACGTCGCGTGCCTTGGACTCGCGCCACAGCCGTTCCACCGGCTCGGACCACGGGTGCAGGGCCAGCGTGAAGGTCGCCCAGTGGACGGGGAGCAGCAGCGAGCCGCCGAGGTCGAGGTGGGCGTTGACGGCCTCCTCCGGGTTCATGTGGATGTCGGGCCAGGCGGGGCTGTAGGCGCCGATCGGCATCAGCGTCAGGTCGAACGGCCCGTGCGCCGACCCGATGCCCCGGTAGCCCTCGAAGTATCCGGAGTCGCCCGCGTAGAAGACCCGCTTGTTCGCCCCGGCCACCACCCAGGATCCCCACAACGTGTCATTACGGGTGAAGGCCCGGCCGGAGAAGTGCCGGGCCGCCGTGGCGACGAAGCGCAGCCCCGCCACCTCGGCCTCCTCCTCCCAGTCGAGCTCGATGATCCGGAACGCCGGCACGCCCCACCGCTCCAGGTGCGCCCCGATGCCCAGCGGCACCAGGAACGGGGCCTTCTGCGTCCTGAGCAGCGTGCGCACGGTCGCCAGGTCGAGGTGGTCGTAGTGGTCGTGCGAGATCGCGATGGCGTCGACCATCGGCAGCTCGCCGAGCTCGACGGGCACCGGGTGGTGCCGCTTGGGGCCGACGAACTGCGACGGCGAGGGTCGGTTGCTCCACACCGGGTCGAACAGCACCCGCTTGCCCTCGATCTCCACCAGCGTCGAGGCGTGGCCGTACCAGATCGCGCGCACGCCGTCGGCCGGCGGCGGGCCGGACGGCGGGACGCGCAGCGGGATGGGGCCCGCGGGGCGGCGCTGCTCCTTGTTCTTGGCCAGCTCGCCGAGCAGGCCGGCGGGCGGGGCCGTCATCATGTTGGTCGGCTCCGGCATCGGGTTGAAGAACGTGCCGTCCCTGAACTGCCGCGAGCGGCGCATCCGCGCCGCCCGGTCCGGCCCCGACGTCAGAGGCCGTACGCCCAGCTCGGCGGGGACATCGCGCAACGCCCAGCCCGCAGCCGCCAGGGCCACGCCGCCCGCGAGGACCCGCCGTGCCGTACGCATTCCTGCCATCAGCCACACTCCCCTGGAAAGTCTGTGCATCCCGCTCAACCGAGCGGGATTCCCCGGTGTTCCCGTCCTACGATATATCGCGATAGGTCAGGTTGCTTCGATCGTTTCGCCGACGCTCCCCAGCGTGCGGCGACCTCATCGACCGGAAGAACCTACCGGTCGTCATCCTCGCGCCTCGCGGCAGCCCCTGCCGTCACCGGGCGGGGTGTCGCCGCACCCGGGTTCACGGCCCCGGTCGGGGAAGGGCCACGGGTTGGGGCGGCAGCGGTCCAGCGACTTCGACTGCTGGGTCATGACGGGGGCGAGGCGGCCGGGCCCGGGACAGGGCTCGTGGCCGTGCCCCAGGCTGTGCCCGACCTCGTGGCTGATCAGGTAGGCCCGGTACGCGGTCAGGTCGCCGCGGTACTGCGGGACACCCTTCGCCCAGCGCAGGGCGTTGATGACCGAGCGGGTGCCGTTCCAGCAGGACAGCTCGCCCCCCGTGCGCAGGGGCTCGCACTGGAGGGTCGTGAGCAAGGGACTCGACAGGGCGACGCGGACCTGCACCGGGCCGTGGTCGACGCGTTCGAAGCGCGCCCAGCCGCGTACGTCGTTGAGCACCCGATGCACGTCGGCGGCGAACGCGGCCGGCTCGAACGGCAGGCCGGACTCCACCTCCACCAGGTACCGCACCACCTCCCCGGCCCCCGGCCGGGCCGGCGCGCCGCCGGGCACGACCGCGTACCGGCCCGAGGCGGCGTACGGGACCCACACCTCCTTGGCGGGCGGGCGCTTCCTGGGAGTCGGGGAAGGACGACTTGGTGGGGGCGAGGGCACGGGCGCAGGTAGGGGGGCGGGCGGCGCGGAGGCGCAGGAGGTCACCAGCAGGAGCAACATCCAGAGAGCGAGCAGCGGCAACGCGGCCTCCCCACGGCGTCACGGTGGGGAGGAATCTGATGTTACGTGAGTGCTTGCTGTGATTATCCGACGGCGGGCGCGTACGGCGTGATGTCGATCGGCGGCTCCTCGCCGAGCGCGAGCGCGGCGGCGATCTCGCCGGTGAACGGGCCCGCCGTCAGCCCGTACGCGCTCAGGCCCGTCGCCACCACCACGCGCCCGGTCAGCGGCCCGATGAGGGGGGAGCCGGGGGCGTACACGGGACGCAGGCCGACCCTGGTCTCCGCGACGGTCGCGTTGAACAGGCCGGGCGCCACCCGCAGCCCCGCCTGGATCACCTCGTCCAGCCCGCCCAGCGTGACCCGCGGGGCGAACCCCACGTCCTCCACGGTCGCCCCGATCACGACGCGGGAGTCGGGGAAACCCAGCAGGTAAGGCCCGACCCTCGGCAGCACGATCGGCCACCACGCGGTGTCCACGCCCTCCAGCGTCACGTGCATGATCTGCCCCCGCCGGGGGAACACCGGCAGCTCCACGCCCAAGGGCCGGCACACCTCGCCCGTCCAGGCCCCGGCGGCCACGATCACCATGTCGGCGTCGAGCGGCTCGCCCTCGCCGGCGAACCGGCGCGCCCCCGTCGGCACGGGAGGCTCGGCCGCCCGCGCGGTGGGCGCGCCCTGCCGCCAGGACCCGCCCTGATCGAGGGGCTCGTCGGGCACGCCCGCGGCCGCGTGGGCCGGGATCCACGGCTCGCCCTCGGCGTGTGCCTCGCCGGCCGGGGCGTGCACGAACACCTCACCGCCCGGGGTGAGCCGCGCGGCGCCCACGCGTACCTCCGCCCCCTGCGCCACGGCGGCGCGCAGGAGCTCGTCGCGGACCGAGCAGCCGTCCACGCGCGCCGCGCCCGGCACGAGGATGGCGCTCAGGTCGTCAGACAGCGGCGGGAACAGCTCGGACGGGGTCGCCACGTCGACGACGTCGCCCATCTCGGGCGCGCCGGCGTGCCGGCGGCGCAGCAGCGCGCGCACCGGCTCCAGATCGACCGGATCGGCGGCGACCAGCAGCGCGCCCACCTTGGCGTAGCCGATGTCCTCGCCCAGCGCCTCCACCAGCCCCGGGTAGCGGCGGGTGCCCTCGCGGGTCAGCTGATACCAGTCGTCGTCCTCCGGGTGGTCCACCCACGGGCACACGATGCCGGCCCCCGCCTGGGTGGCCTCGCCCGGATATCCGCCGTCCACCACGGTCACCGCGGCGCCCCGCCGGCTCAGGTAGTAGGCCGCACCGGCCCCGACGATGCCGCTCCCGATCACCACAACACGCATGCGTCCCATGATCCCAGTCCGCCTGGCCTCGGCTGATACGGGGATCGCCCCCTTACCTACCGCATACCCCCGCGCGGGCCTCTCAGTGCTCGGGCATGTCGCTCGGGGCGGGGGCTGGCGCGGGGGGCCCGGACGGTTATGGTCAGCGCATGGATGTCGCCGTCACGAGGATCGACCTGCCGTGGCCCGCCCGGGTCGCCGCGTCGGACGGGACCACGGTCTGGTGCTCGGCGGCCGGCCGGATGCGGGTCTACACCGCCTCCGGCACACCGCTGGACGGCGGCGAGTCGGTGCGGCTGCCGGAGCTGAGCTCCCTGGCGGCGGTCCCGGCGACCGTGCCGCGCACGGCGGGCCTGCCGGGCACGTTGCCCGAGACCGTGGTCGTGCCCAGGACGTTCGCTGGGCCGCCCCACCTGGGCTCGTTATCCGAAAGCCCGCTGCGGGGAACGCTGGCGGGGACCGCGGAGGGCCGGGTCCACTGGCTCGATCCCACCGGCGCCCCGCTCGCCGACGCGTCCTTCGACGGCCGCGTGCTGGCGGGCGGCGGCGAGATCTGGGCCGTCGGCGCGGAGCGGGCACGCAGGCTGACCGCGCCCGGCGACTTCGGCGAGCCGGTGGAGTTACCCGGCCTGGACCAGTGCGCGGTCGAGGGCGAGCGGCTGTGGTGGACGTCGAAGCGGGACACCTGGCTGCGCGGCGGCCCGCGGGAGGTGGACCTCTGGACCCGCGAGCGCGGCGGCATGACCGTCTGCGCGGGTTCCCTGTGGATCAGCGTGGCGGGCGGCCTGGAGCGGGTGTCCGCCTGGTCGGGGGAGCAGCGCCGGTTCGTGAAGGTGCCGAAGGGGCCGGTGCCGTTCCTGGTCTGCGCGAACGGGGTGCTGGCGGGCGGGGAACGCGACCTGTTCGTGCTGGATCCGGCCGTGGGGCCCGCCCTCCGCGTGGTCCGGCTGGGGCTGAAGGCCCGCCTGGCCTTGGTGGTCGCGGCCGGCAAGCACATCTGGGCCTTCCCCGCCGACCGTCCCCAGGCGCTGATCGTGCCGTTGTGAGCGGCCGGTGCCTCCGTAGCCGAACTCATGCCTCCCGGCCGGGCGGCACCGGATCCGGTCAGGCACCGGTGGCGGCGGTGGCTCGGAGGGTGTCCGGGGTTGTCCCGGTCCAGGTGCGGAACGCCCGGTAGAAGGAGTTGGAGTCGTCATAGCCCAGGAGGTAGGCGATTTCGGCGGTGCGCATCGCGCTGTGGCTCAGATAGTGGCGGGCGAGGTCCTCGCGAGTGCTGGCGAGGACTTCTTGGAAGGTGGTGCCCTCGAGTTGCAGCTGTCGCTGCAGCGTGCGCGCGCTGACGGCGAGATGGCGGGTGACCTCCGTCATGGAGGCGCCGCCGGCCGGCAGCGTCTCGTGCAGGGCCGCGCGCACGCGGTCGGCGACGCTGGCCGCGGCCTGCAGGTCGGAAAGGCGTCTGCGCAGTTCGGGTGCGAAGAAGCGCCACATCTGCTCGTTCTCGGTCAGGAACGGGCGGTGCGCGTCGTGGCGGTCGAAGGTGATGGCGTGGGCGGGCCCGGTGCGTACGCGTACCCCGAAGAAGCCCTCGAGTGCGAGGCGGTCTGCGGGTGGTTGCGGGACGCTGACGTCAACCGGCCGTACGTGGTGGCGGGTCGCGATCCGGGCCAGGGCGGCCCAGAACACCAGCTCGGCCGTGGCCAGCAGCTGCGGCGGGGTCATGCCCGCAGGCCAGTGGCAGGTGATCGTCAACCCGTCGCCGCCCTGGTCGAGCTCCAGCCGCATGGGGCCGATCAGCGGCTTGTACGTCGCGATGCGCTGCGCGGCGGTCGCGAGGTCGGCGCTGCACAGAGCGGCGAAGATGGGCGGGTTGAACATCTCGACCGAGATCGACCGGCCGATCGCGACAGCGAGATCGCGATCGCCGCCCTCGGCGTCGAGCGCCTCCCAGAACCGGAAGTACTCCTCGGGCGCGAGGGCGATCGGCCCGCGGCCGAACAGGTCGGTCGGCAGTTGGGCGCGGCGCAGCACGCGCGTCGGCGATACGCCGAGATCGTTCAGCAGCGCCTTGATGCTCGGGTCGAGGGTGAATCGCCGGCCGCTCATCGGTCCAGCCTAGAGGCCGCGAGCTCCGATGGTACTTACGGATCACGCCACCGTGCTTGCCGATCACGTCACGGTGTGCAGTGGCGCCAGATGCAAGTGGATCGGCGCGGTGTGCTAGTCGATGAGCCCGGATGGGCTCCTAGCGTTGGTGGCGAAGGTCGAGATCCCCTCGGAAGGCCGGCGGGAGCGGCACGACGGGTGCGCCCGCGCGCCGACGACAACCGAGCTCCGACACGTTAGAAGGAACCACCATGGCAACCAAGGTCGCACTGGTCACCGGCGCCTCCTCCGGCATCGGCGAGGCCACCGCGCTCAAGCTCCACGAGGCCGGCTACACCGTCTACGGCGCAGCGCGGCGGGTGCAGCGCATGCAACACCTCGCCGAGTCGGGCATCCGCCTGCTCGCGATGGACGTGACCGTCGACTCCTCCATGCAGGACGGGGTCGAGAAGATCATCGCGGCGACCGGCCGGATCGACGTGCTGGTCAACAATGCCGGCTACGGCTCCTATGGCGCGCTCGAGGACGTGCCCATGGACGAGGCCCGCGACCAGTTCGAGGTCAACGTCTTCGGCGCCGCGCGCCTGACCCAGCTGGTGCTGCCGCACATGCGCGCGCAGCGGTCGGGCACGATCGTGAACATCACCTCCATGGGAGGCAAGATCTACACCTCCCTCGGCGCGTGGTACCACGCCACCAAGTTCGCGCTCGAGGCGATCAGCGACTGCCTGCGCATGGAGGTCAAGCCCTTCGGGATCGACGTCGTGGTGGTCGAGCCGGGCGGCGTCAAGTCCGAGTGGGGCGGCATCGCCGCGCAGAAGGTCCGCGCCGTCTCCGGCACCGGCCCTTACGCGCCGCAGGGCAACGCCGTGGCCGATTCGCTCAGCTCCGAGGCCAACGAGGGCCGCCTCTCGGCACCCGAGCTGATCGCCAAGACGATCGTGAAGGCCGTCAAGGCGCGCCGTCCCAGGACGCGGTACGCGGTCGGCTTCGCCGCCAAGCCGATGATCTTCCTGCACGGTGTGCTGCCCAACCGCACGTTCGACGCGTTCATGCGCCGGGTCACCGGTGTGCCCGCGTCCTGAGGCACGGCGGACGACGTTTGCGGCACGGCGCGGTCAGTGGGTGCCTGGTCTGGGGATATGGATGCCGGCGGCGCGGAGCTTGGTCTCGACGAGTGCGACCCCCCGGGCCGCGGCCGATCCCTGCCCTTCGCCGTGGAGAGCGATCAGCTTGTACCGGGTCGCGGCCTCGGTGCGGGCTTGCAGCCCGGTCACGATCTTCAGGTGTGCGGGGTTGGCGAGGAAGTGGTCGGCCATGGCGGTGGCGAGCTCGGCGATGCGCGGGTCGTCCGGTTCCCAGGCCGCGGCTTCGGCGCCGCGCTTGATCAAGGCGACGAACCGGGTGTCGTCGAGGGCGTGCTCCACATGGCTGAGGTAGTCGTCGAAGCCCTCGGGGACCAGGGCCCTGGCCAGTACCCAGCCCTCCCTGGTGGCCGCCACCTCCTCCGCGGGGAAGCCGAGGCCGGACAGCCGCTCCAGCAGCGCCACGGCACGGTCGGGCAGCAGGGCCCGGTCCCCGTCGGCGAGCCGGCGCAGCGTGTCACGGCGCGCGATCAGCTCCTCGATCCGTTCGGTGAGCTGCCGCTCGACGTCGGCGAGTGCGGCGGCGAACAGCGCGGGGTCGGCGTCGAGCATCGGCGCGATCTCGGCCAGCGGCACTCCGGCGCCGGCCAGCGTCCGGACCTGCACCAGCCGCAACAGCTCGGCCGATCCGTACCTGCGGTAGCCGGAGCTGTCGCGTTCCGGCTCCTTCACCAGGCCGAGCTTGTGGTAGTGCCGCACCGTCTTCACCGTGACGCCGACGAACGCCGCCGCCTGCCCGATCGTGACTCCGTTCATCTGCGCAATCCTGCCTTGCGCTCGAGCTCGGCGACCAAGCAGGTCACGGCCGAGCATGTGGACGGGCCACGCCGAGCTCGTCGAGCTCGGCGTGGCCCCTTGAGGCGTACGGGTCACAGGTGCTCAGCTCGTCGGCCGAACACCTCGTTGAGGAGCCTCTGCTGGGCCTTCTGGAACGCCGCCGCGATGGACAAGCCGGCGTCGTCCACGCAGCTCAGTGCGGCGGTCAGGGTCTTGCTGCCGTCGGGGGTGCTGTACATCAGCGCCGCGTGGCCCACGGCGGCGCCGTTGTGGGAGATGACCGTGCCGCCGTCGTCCGTGGTCACCACGAACACTCCCAGGCCGTAGTCCATGTTCGGGATGCCCGTCGGGTGCGGGGCGCACATCTCGGCCAGCAGCGGGGCCGGCAGGAGCTTGCCGCCCAGCAGCGCGGAGACGAACGTGTGCAGGTCCTGGGTGGTCGAGATCATGTCACCGCCGGTGGAGATCCAGGAGGGGTTCTGGCGGGTGATGTCGATCGTCTGCTGCTCGCCGGCGTCCTCGTACCGGTAGTAGGCGTGCGCGTGCGGCTCGGGGATCTCCGGCGAGGCGTCCGGCACCACGGTGCCCGACAGGTCGAGCGGGCCCAGGATCCGCCGCCGCATCTCCTCGGCCAGCGAGCGGCCGGTGACCTTCTCGATCAGCAGCCTGGCCAGCACGTAGTTGGTGTTGGAATAGCTCCAGCCCGTCCCCGGCTCGAACCGCGCCGGCTTGGACAACGCCAGCTCCAGCAACTCCTGCGGCCGGTAGGTCTTGAGCCGGTTGTCCACCCACTCCTTGCCCGTGGTGCCGTAGGGGATGGGGATCCCCGGCACGACCGTCCCGTCGTCGTAGACCTCGCCGGTGAAGTTGAACAGCCCGCTGGTGTGCTGCAGCAGCATCCGCACCGTGATCCGCCGGTCCAGCCCGAACTCGGGCAGGTAGTCCGCCGCCGGGATGTCGAGCCCGAGCCTGTCCTCGGCCACCAGCAGCAGCACCAGGGTCGCGGTGAAGGTCTTGGTGTTGCTGCCGATCCGGACATGCCCGTCGATCGGCGGCTTGGCGGTCCCGCCCAGCTCGCGTGCCCCGGCGCTGCCGGCCCACTCGCCGCGCTCATCGTGCACGCGCAGCGACACCCCGACGAATCCGGACTCGACGATCTCCTCGATCGCCTTCCGCAGCTCCGGGCGATCCTGCCCGGCCGCAGCTTCCGGTACGGCCCCGCTGTCCGCGGTGGCTGCCCCGGCGGCGTCGAGGGCTTCGGTGATCTTGCGGGCCATCGCGGCCGTGGCGGGGCTCGGCGGGCCCTGGTGCGTCTGGGCGGTCTCGACAGCGATGAGAACGGTGCTGCGGAAGTTGCCGGCCTCGGCCGGGTCCTGCTGCTTCAGGAGGTTCATGGCCGTGGTCAGGGCCGGCAGCACGCGGTTGGCGATCTCGGCCACGGACTTGCCGGCCAGGTCCCTGCCCTTGGGGTAGTCGGCGAGCACATGCCCGATCAGGCCGGTGGCCGAGCCCAGCGCGATGCTGCCAGTGGTGGCGATCTTGTGGGGCTTGCCGGCGGCGCCGGCCGCGGCCATCAACGCCACGGCGCCGTACGCGGCGATCCGCAGGGTGCTCTTGTCCTGGTCGGAAAGTGTGATCGTCATGGTGGTCTGCCCTTCAAAGGCGTTAGGTCCGGGTCGGCGTCTCGCCGCTGCGCCGAGCTTCCACCCTGACCCAAGGTCAACCTCAACCGTGATCTAGCTCACATCTGCATTGGGGTTTGAGACAGCTTCGGGTGGAGGAAGCCGTCACCCGCCGGGTGACAGTGGCATCTCGCACCTGCGAAGGCATGGCCCTGGCGAAGAAGAACGGCAAGGTCAAGGGCGAGCAACCCAAACTGCCCGACGCTCCATCCGCCGCCGCTACGCCGGGGGCGAGGTCTTTCGGGCGGACCTGGCCACCGAGTACAGCGTCGGCCGCTCCACCATCCACCGCATCATCCACGGCCAGCCGACAGACAGACCTAAGCGGCCTCACGATCCACCAGAGCTCACGCTCTACGTTGCCCCTGGGCACAGCCATAGGAGTCCCGGTCCTACATTGCGGCTCGCCGGGGCTTCAGGAGTTCCAGGCCAACCCGATGCGAACCGTCGCCGTCCCGCACAAGATCATTCTCTTCGATGACGGCTGTTCCTGGGTTCCTCGACCCCGGGACCCCGTTCACAGCAGCAGCGTGGCGAGATCTTCCCATTGACGCAGTGGCGGCCGGTCCGGTGTGGCCGTGAGCACGTGCAGGCTGACGTGATCCGCGCCGGCCTCGAGGTGCTCGCCGACGCGGCGGGCGACGTCCTCGGGGCCGCCGGTCGCCACCAGCGCGTCGACCAGCCGTTCGTCCAGTGACTCGGGGTCGTCGAAGCCCAGATCGCGCAGCGGCGTGAGCCGGTTGGGCAGGGCGGCGGCCGCGTGGGCGCGGGCCAGCTCGGCCGCGCGGGGACGAGACGGGTCGAGGACGGCGAGCTGGGTGACCGCGAGCAGCGCCCGCGGCCCGAGCAGGCCGCGGGCGTGGCGGGTGTGCGCGACCGGCATGCTCAGCGGGTGGGCTCCCGCGGCTCGTTCGGCGGCGAGCTTGAGCATCTTCGGGCCCAGCGCGGCCAGGACCCGGGGCCCCGCCGGGACCGGCGGGCCGAACGGGGCGGCGTCCATCGCGTCCAGGTAGGCGCGCATGGTCGCGACCGGCGGGCCGAAGCGATGGCCGCGCATGTCGGTGACCAGGGCGGGGTGGCCGACGCCGAGGCCGAGCAGGAACCGCCCGGGGAACGCCTCGGCGAGGGTGCGCTGCGCGGCCGCGGTGGTGATGGCGTCACGGGCGTAGATCCCGGCGGCGCCGGTGGCGACGACGGTCCGCCGGGTGAGCGACAGCAGCAGGGCCGCCTGCGCCATGGCCTCGCGGCCGGTCGTCTCGGGGAACCACAACGCCGGGTAGCCGAGGTCCTCGACGGCCGCGGCCGCTTCGCGCAGGACGGGGGCCGGGTGGCGGTCCAGTTCGCCCGCCCAGATGCCGACCTGTCCGAGTTCGGGTGCGGTCATCGGGCGCTCTGGGCGGTCAGGAAGCCGTCGATCGCGGCCGCGCCGGTGCGGGCCAGCCAGGTGCGCAGATCCATCAGCCCTGGGTGCAGCGCGCGGGCGAAGGAGACGTCGGCGCGCCAGCCGCGTTCGTTGAGCCAGGTGTAGGCGAAGGCGAACTCCTCGCCGGCCCGGGCGATCACCTCGATCGGGATCTGTACGTAGGGCAGCGGCCGGCCGATGGCCTCGGACATGGCCGCGGCGATCTCCAGCGGGGTCAGCTCGTCCCCGGCCAAGTCCACCGCGCGGCCGATCCACTCCTCCGGCCGGGCTAAGGCCAGGGCCGCGAAGGCGCCGACGTCGTCGACGGCCATGATCTGCTGCGGTACGGCCGGGTCGAACGCGGTGGTCACGGCGCCGTCGTGCAGGTGGTAGGCGCCGGTGTAGTTCTCCATGAACGAGACCGGGCGCAGGAAGGTCGCGGGCAGGCCCAGCCGGGTGATGTGCTGTTCGATCCGCCACTTGCTCACCACGTTCTGCGGCAGCTTCTCGGTGTTGTGGCGGCCCGCGCCGGCGACGGAGGCGTAGACCAGGTGGCGCACGCCTGCGGCGTGGGCGGCGTCGGCGACGTTGCGGCCCCAGGCGACCTCGTGATCGGCGGTGAATCCGGCTGGGGTGCCGGGGGAGCCGACGGTGGGCTGCACGCTGAACAGACCGTAGGCGCCCTCGGCCGCGGCGGCGAGGGAGGCGGGGTCGTCCATCTCGGCGCGTACGAGCCGGGCGCCCGCCTGCTCCAGCGCCCGGGCCCCGGCGGCGTCCGGGTCGCGCGTCACCGCTCGTACGCGCCAGCCGTCGGCGAGCAGCCGGGCCGTCACGGCGCGGCCCTGCAGGCCGGTCGCCCCCATCACGACGATGGTCTTCACGATGCTGTCTCCAGAGGTTAGGGGCCATCCAGCTAACCGGGGTGGCCCTCCGGTTCTGGGTGAGTACGATATGGAGGGCCACCCCGTTTTTGCAAGCCCGCTGGAGACCACATGCCGCACGACAGCCGTACGACGTCGCCCACGCGGCCGATGCGCGCGGACGCGCGCCGCAACTACGACCGCATCCTGGCCGCGGCCGCCGAGGCCATCGCCGAGCAGGGAGCCGAGGCGTCCCTGGAGGAGATCGCCCGGCGCGCCGGCGTCGGCTCGGCCACGCTGCACCGGCACTTCCCGGCCCGGCAGCAGCTGCTGGAGGCCGTCTTCCGGGACAAGGTCGAGGCCCTGTGCGCCACCGCGGCCGACCTGGCCGGCGACCCGGACGCGGGGCACGCGCTGGTGACCTGGCTGGGCGCCGTCGCCACGCACGTCGTCTCCAACCGCGGCCTGGCGGCCTCGCTGATGCGGGGCGCCCACGACGGAGACCCCGCCCTGGGCACCACCTGCCACACGATGATCGTGAGCGCGGGCGATGACCTGCTGGCCCGCGCCCGCCGCGCGAACACCGTACGGGCTGACGTGGCCATCGTCGACCTGCTCACCCTCGTCAACGCCATCTGCCTGGCCGTCGAACACGAACCCGACGGCGCGGCCCAGGCCCACCGGCTCCTCGACCTCGCCCTCACCGGAGTGGGCCCCACGGGGGAGATGTGACGCCGGACGGCCGGTGCGGCGTACGTGCCGCCGAACCGGCCGTCATCGAGGAGGCCGCCACCTACGCCTCCTCACCCACAGAGGTCGCCGGCCACGTCAGCCCCGGCGAGACCGGGCACCGGCCCGCGCCCCCGTCGTATCGGTGAGTGGAGGGTTCAGCGGGCCATCGTGCTGCCCACCAAGGCCACCACGCCGTAGCCAAGGGTGCTACTGAGCGTGAGGATCCCGGCGATCTGCCCGAGCTCGCCGAGACCGAAGAACGGAGCCACGGGCACCAGCACCACGCACAAGGCCACAGCGGCAATCGGGCCGGCCATCGCCACGAGCCACCAGAGCGGCAGCCGGGTCAGCCAGGACAGGCCGGCGCCCAGCGGGAAGGAGACCAGCGCGCTCAAGGTGAGGGCGGGGTTTCCAGGGTTGTCCTCGTCGCCCACGAACGCGCCGATGAAGACGGCGGACGCGACAAGACCCACCCCAAGACCGACCAGCGCCGCCCTGGCCGCGATGCAGACGATCTTCTTCATCGGCCCAGTCAAGCACATGGCCCCGTAGACAACGACAAGGCCGAATTAGGCCTGCAAAACCGTCATGGCCGAGCATTCTGCACAATCAAGATCGGAGCATGATCATTTCCGCTGCGGTTCATACGGTCCTGACCGGTGGCTGTGTGGGGGTGGTCGATGTCGACCCGGATGTTCTTCGAAGACCAGCTGGAGCGTTGCGCTCGTACCCCGACATCGGCCGGGACGATCTGATCCGGTACTTCACCCTGACGCCTGCCGACGTCGCCTTCATCGACCCGGGCCGCGGCCGGGGCCCGACCGACCGCCTCGGCTTTGCCGTCCAGCTCGCCACGTTGCCCTGGTTGGGGTTCGTACCGGACGAGGTGGTGATGCTGTTCGACCAGGCCGTGTCGGCCCGCGAGTCCCGCGCGAAGACCAAGACCGACGAGGCGTTGATCGAACGGGCCAAGGCGGGTGAGGCCCGCCAGCTGCTCCTTGAGGTGATCTTGCCGGTGCTGGCCGACCCGTCCATCCCGGACGAGCAGATCGGCGGGCTGCTGCGCAACACGATCGGGATGAGCAAGCTGCGCGAGGTCGTCACAGAAGGCTGGAAGAAGCTGCCCCGCGATCATGGGCGGCTGTCGGCGCTGCACGCCTCCCACACCTACCTGCGCCAGTTCACCCCGCAGGTGCTGGCGGCGATCGACTTCAAGGGCGGCACGGCGACCTGATGGAGGCGGTGGCCATCTTGAAGCGGCCGAATGAGGGGGCGGCCGGAAGGTGCCCGAGAGCGCCCCGACCTCGTTCGTGCGGGCCCGGTACGCCGAGTACCTGGCCAAGGCGCGCAAGGACGGTGACGAGACCGCCTACCGCCACTATCGGGAGCTCTGCACAGTGCTGGCCTGCGCGACGGGCTGCGCTCCGGCAACGTGTTCGTGCCGCTACGCCGACCCGGCCACCTACCTGTATACGCCCGAGCAGTGAGCGCCGCGGCGCGCCGACTTCTGCAAGCTGGTCGGCAAGCCCGCCGACGCGGCCGAGGCGATCGAACAGGGCAAAGCCGAGCTGCACGCCGCGCTGACTGACCTGGACGCCACCCTGGCTCAGGCGCTGCCGGAGGACACCCGAGCTCCGCGTGCTTGTCCAGCAGGACGCGGGCGCGGTCGTAGCCGAGGCGGGCGCGGCCGGTGTGCGGGCAGATGCCGGCGGCGGCCGGGCGGCGGTCCGGGACGGGGCGGCGTACGGAAAGGAACAGCGGACCGTGCGTGCGCGTGCTGCCGTTCGGGAGCCGGAGGAGCCGGGGCAGCAGGTGGGCGGTGCCGCTGTCCCAGGTACACCCACTCGGTGGCGCCGCCCTTGGACCGGACGGGGGGCGCGGCGGTGCTCCAGGTCGAGGTCTTCGACGTTCAGGGTGAGGATTTCGGCGGGGCGGGCGGCGGTCTCGTACGGCATCCGCCGCAGCGTCTTCTCGCGCAGCGGGATGTCGCGGCGGGACAGCAGCCGGTGGATGGTGGTCTTCGTGACCGCGCGGGTCTCGTCGGCGCTCTCCTTGCGGCGTTCGGCGTCGGCCGGGACTGACGGGGCGGCCCAGTGCTTCTTGGCCTGGCACCAGATCAGCCAGGAGGTGACGGCGGCGCGGTTGCGGTTCCAGGTCGCCGGCGCGCTCGCCCCCCTACGGCTCGGTGAGCGCGGTGCCGATCTCGGCGAGCGGCCGGTCGCGGTCGAGCAGCGCGGCGACGCGGTCGATGGCCGAGGCGTAGGCGCGGTGGGTGTTGGGGTTGGCCGTGCGCGGGGTGGTCAGGAAGGCGTCGGCGATCTTGGCGAGGCTGACGCCTCCGCCGCGAAGGGCGGTGACCTTCGGCGCGGCGCTCATGCCGACGACCGAAGCGTCAGGGAGGTCGAGATCGGTCATCGACCCCACCTCGAACCGCAGATGGGGGTGGTCACGTCGGGCCGCTTCGATCATCGTGGGAGAAAGGTCGATGCCGAACGTGTCGAGGCCCAACTCCTTCAGGTGAGCCGTGACATGCCCGGGTCCGCAACCAAAGTCGCCGGGCAACTCGTCGTCCCGGTCCTGGTGGCCCGCTCGGAGGGCCGCCTGGACGAGACCGTCTTCAAGGCCCCGCCCCAGCTCGCTCGACCGCGAGCCGGCCGGGACGCTGCGGACACCGGAAGCGGCCGTGGCCTGACCTCCGGAAACGAAGGGCGGGAACCGTACGGTCCCCGCCCTTCGTCCTGCCTGGAGGACCCCTTGCCGACCGCCTGGCCCTATGTCCGGAAGCAGCTGCGCTCCCTTGTCGCCGCTCAGATCACGCTGACAAAACGCCCGATTCGCGACTCTGCGGACCAGCTTTTCCAGCCGAAGCCGCCGGCCTGTCACGGGTTTCCTGGCAGCTACGCGGACGAGACGAGCTTTCGATCAGCCATTACGTCACGCCCTCGCCCTCCGTCCTGCTGGGCGCACGGAGGGCTGAGGTCAAAGGGCGACGGTCCACGCGTCAACGACATGGCAGCCATTTGGTTGCCCATAGACCGAGGAAGTCGGCCCGAACTGCTGTTCTGTGCTTTTGTACACCACCGGGCCGTCGATGTTTCTGGTGTACGGCCAGTGGGCCGAGTTGCATTCGACCACTACGCGATAGTTGCCGTAGCCTTCGTAGCAGGTGGTTTGTCCCACGTTGCGGGTGGTATCGACGTATGGCTCGCAACGCCATACTTCAGCCTGAGCAGCTGGAACCCCCAGCACGGACGTGAGACAGAGGACCGTGCCAAGCATTGCCGTGCTGATCATTGCCTTTTTGACAGGCTTCATATTTTCCTTACTCGGCGGGATCGTGGACTTACCGCGTTCCGCACCCAGATCGCATGGCCCGTCGCGGAACGCCAGGAACGGCCATCCCCCTCATCGGGCTGCTGGGTGCACCTTAAATTGAACCGGGGAGCATGGCCTGCGACTATCCGGGCCGCGTCCCAAAGATCGCGCTTTTCGGATAGAAGCACGGCCTTGCCGGAGTACGACAGGCGGAAGATGAACAGGTAACAGACCGTGAGTTCCCCGGCCAGGTTGATGATGACGTCGCCGAAGTCGACCTCGGCCTCCACGCCGGGCCGATGTTCCTGATCGATGGGGACTTCGGGAGGGGATCGGCCAACCTCCACCCGGATCGCAGGACGCCGCCAGGCCACTTAGGCGCAGACTGTCGAGTAGGAGATCCCCTCCATGTCGTGCTCGATGACCAGCCGGTCATAGATGCGCCTCCTGGTGTGCCGCGGTTTGCGCGGAGTATCCAAGTCCTCTCGCAGCATCCGGTCGGTGGCCGATTTGAACGCATCCAATCGCGAGCGACGGGGCGGCGGCTTCTTCCGCGGCTGTGGCCAAGGCGATGTCAGCGCCTCGCGCACCGTCCTGACCAGGAGCACAAGCAGCGCTCACCACAACACCTGCGGTGGGGCCAAAAGCTATCGGAACGTCATCAGCTGGCTGCACTGTGCGGTGAAGGTGGGGCCGACCCACACGCGTAGAACAAGACTGGCCCTAAACCAATCCACGGACCAGTCTTGGGCGGCTTCGACGGCGGCATTCCCGAAGAGGACATCCTCGCGTTCAGTCAGGAAGCGCAGGGGCGGGGGAAGCGGGACCGGCGTGGTGGTCCGATTCTCGGACATGCTGTCACCATGGCCGCTTCGCGGACGGCGCCCTTCCCCGGTCTCCTGCGTCGTATCTCGCTGGTCTGCCACAGGCGGGGTTCAGAAACACGGCTCGATGCACCTCTGAGGATTCCGGACCCATGCACAAGGGATGACCGATACCGCGGCACAGCCGCCGCTGCCGGGGAACGCCGACCACCTCCTGGTGATCACCGCGCTTGAGGGACAGGGCCGCGAACCTCTCGCTTATGGCCGCCCGGTTCAGGACCGTGCCTTACATACCTGACAAGATCATCTCGCCCTGACCTGCGAGAAGGGGCAAAGAGCCCAAGATAACGATTGGACGAGCGGGAGTGGGCGATCCGCACCGGCGCTCCTCGGGGAAGGACGAAGCCCCGTTCTACTTGTCGGAAAATACTGTCGCCAATCGGAACCCGCAATGGCCCGCCAGGAGTGGTGTTTGTCCTCCTATACCCGTTTCTCAGGGCCAGGTGAGCGCCCGGAGGGCCCCTATCGGCAACCACCGCATGGCGATCGTGAGGCCGTTCCGGTGCTTGAGAGGTGACCTCGGTGCTGGTCATCCGGTGGCGGGTGCTCGGCGTCGGATTCGGGGCGGACGCCGAACGGGCCGGCCCGCGCGAACCGGTAGTTTGCTGCATTGGCGAACGTGAATGCCGACGATGAGGATGCGATGCGATTTATCACGGGAATCGTGCTGGTACTGGCGGCGGTTGGCGGGTGTACGTCCACGCCGATCACGCCGATCGAACCGGTGGACCCCGGTAACCGCTTCACGTCGAGGCCGCCGGTCGACCTCAAGTCCATCGACCCGCCCACCCGCTTCAACGCCGCCGCCGCCGCGCCGCTGGAAGTCTCTACGAATGCGGATGAGGTGCTGCTGCACGGCACCACGGCGGTCGTCCCGATCCATGGCAGCAAGCCGACCGTCTCCTCCGGGGAGGAGATCCGCCTGATCGACACCCGCACCAACAACGTGCGGGAGGTCATCAAGCCGACCTACCCGCAGCCGAAAATCGGCACGGTGATCGCGCTGCCGACGCTCACGTCCGTCCGAGGCCGGCCGACCGTGCTCGCGCCGTTCCTTGGCGAGGCACCGGGACAGGGCACTACCCCGGGCCGTCCGCTGGTCGAGGTCGTCTCGATCGACCCGGAGAGCGGGAAGACCGACTGGCGTACCGAGATCCCCATCGAGGGGTGGACCGGGACGGGCCGGTCGAGCGGCGTCGAGGTCTCGTTCGCGGGTGTGGCCGACGGGGTGGGGGTCGTTCGGATCGTGGACCCGTCGCTGTCGGCTCGGCGCGGCGACACGTACGCGCTGGACCTGAGTAGCCGCAAGGTGCGGTGGAGCATGCGCGGGTTCGAGGCCCGCGCCGTGGCGGCGGGGATGGTCACGGGCCAACAGCCCGGAACCGGGCAGACGCCGAAGGTCCAGGTCCGCGGGATCGACGCGCGGACCGGCCGGCAGCGATGGGCGTCGCCCCGCGACGCCTACTCGGTCGAGGTATTCCCGGCCGGCCCCTCCAAGGCAGTCGTCCGAGGACGCACCGACCCGGGCGGGAAGAAGTACGTCGAGGTCGTGGAGATCACAACGGGACAGGCGGTGACCGTCACCGAGGAGAAGTCCGGTAAACCAGCCCCGCATCCGTTGAATTGCCTGTACGACGAGCAGGCCATCGCAGTCTGCTCAGGCGGTGACTGGGTCGGCGCGCTCGACGCGCAGACCGGCTCGTGGCTGTGGTCGATCACGAAGGGCGGCGGGCGACTGGTTCCCCTCGTGACCGGAGCCTGGCATGGGGTCGTCTACGGAAGAACCGCCAACGGGCCCGTCGTCCTCGATGGCAGGACCGGAACGGACCGGGAGACCCAACCGGGAGTCGCACCGTCAGTGGTGAACAGCTCCATGGCGATCGGCCCGTGGCCCGGCGGCGGCCTCGGGTCGAGCAGCTACCCGGTGATCGGCTGAGCTTAGACGGATCGCCGTGTACTCGTCGTACTGCCTGGGCACGGCATGGACTGGTCGAGCCCGAGCTCGGCGCAGCTGATGGCGATACTGCGGTGGCCGGTGGACGAGCCCACGGCGCCGCGGTCGCGCCGGCCGGGGGCCAGGGCGCATTACCGCAGCGAAAACACCGCGAACAAGATCGTGGGGAGCGGTCAGGAGTTCTTGTCGTGGTGCTGCCTGCAGCTCGAACTGGTGAACCACCGACTCCCGCCGTTGGAAGCCGACACGCTCATACAGTCGGTTGACGGCATGTTCCGAAGCCACCACCGGCGGCCGGGGCCATCTCGATCCAACTCCCACGTCTGATTATCGCCGCCGTTGGGCGCCCACGCTTTGTACCGGTGTCCGCGTTCACCAGCACGTAGACCCCCCGGCATGAGGCATGTAGATGTCCTTTCCGAACCACAGGTCGAGGCGAGACGGCCGAGCAGAATCGGCCGCGAACCCACATGCCAGAAGCATGTTGATCAAACTAGGGTCTGGCCGCCATCGCCAAGGCGGCCTGGAGCCCGGAGGCGGACCGGGCGACCGGCTACCGCATCGCTTCCGGCAAGGTCGGCCAGGTGGAGACGGTGGTAGACGCCGACCAGACCTTGCCCACCGAAGATCAGCGAGCCCATCCACCTGCACGGGAATACCTGTACCTGCGTGGGGAGGCTGTCGAGGTCGCCCCGCCGCGTGCCTCACACGGATGCGGCCTCCCAGACGAACCCGTCAGGGTCGGTGAAGGGCCCGGCATCGCCGCCGATCACGATCCGGTGCGATCCGGTGCCCTCCTGGGAGACGCCGGTGTCCTTGGCGAGGGCGCGGCGCGGGTAGAGCGCCAGCGTGACGGCCGAGGACGGGGTGTCGAACTCGACGTACTTGCCGCCGAAGCTCTTGGCCACGGCCAGGCCGCGCTCGACGTAGAACCGCTTGCTCGCCTTGACGTCCACCACGCCCAACAGGAGCGCGACCTGATCGATGTGCCGGGCGGCAGGTCCGGTGTCCTTCTTCTTCGAGGACGCGATCTTGCAGATCGTCCCATCCGGGGCGCGTACGACGCCGCCGTAGCCCCAGAATCCCTTCGTGGCGGGCTTCAGTGTCGTGGCGCCGGCATTGAGGGCGGCGTTGACAAGGGCATCGACGTTGCCCGGCTGGGAGGCCACGAGGGACAGTGCGAACCCGCGGAAGCCGGTCGTCGCCGCGCCGGAGGCGCGTACGTTCACGTAAGCGCCCAGGCCGAAGGCTTGGTAGAAGGCGCCCGCGGCCGTGGGGTCGGGAACTTCCAGGGTGACGGATTCGAAGGAGGTCATGGCAGGTCCTTTCAGCGAGGTGGGTTCGTCGTCTTGTCGGCGGCCGCTACGCCGCGGATGGGGCTGGGACAGGTCGGCGCTCACCGGTCCTGCAGGAGGCCGAGGACATTGCCGTCGGGGTCGATCACGGTGGCCACCTGGCGGCCGCCGCCGACCTCGTGCGCGGCCTCCTTGACGGTGGCCCCTGCGGCGATCACCTCGGCCAGCTTCGCCTCGATGTCCGTCACGTGCCAGTAGGCCACCGGTGAGGTCATGCTCTGCGGCCCACCGCCCGGCACCAGTCCGATGTGCTGGCCCTCGGCCTCGAAGCCGACGTAGTAGGACGAGTCGGTCTGCGGCTCCATGCCGAGCAGGGCGGCGTACACCGCCTTGGCCTTGGCCAGGTCGGACACGGGGTGCAGCATGGTCTTGATCCCGTGGGTGGAAGAACCGGTCATGGTCACTCCTGTAGTTGTGGGTCATATCGACCCGCTGTGTGCGCATCCACAGCTTTCCTCCCGGCCTGACCGGTCCACATCCGTGGCGACCACGGAACCCGGCCACGGATCGACGGCACGGATCGCGCACGGTGGCCATTGCGGATTGGAGCACGGATTGGAGCGCGGAGGGGATGCGGCAAACTGGGACGGTGGTGGCAGGAGCGGACATCTCACCTCGGGAGGCCGAGGTGCTGGAACTGGTCGGGGCGCATCTCAGCAACGCCGAGATCGGGGCGCGGTTGTGCATCTCGGTGCGTACCGTGGAAAGTCACGTCTCCTCGCTGCTGCGCAAGCTGGAGGCGCCGGATCGGCGGGCGCTCGCCCAGTGCGCCCCCGAGCCGGCCGGTGCGGGCCCGTCTCATCCGGCGCCGGTTCTGCCGGCCCCGCTGACCTCGTTCATCGGCCGGGATAGCGAGCGGGCCGAGCTGACCGAGATGATCAAGGCACACCGTCAGGTGACCGCGGTCGGTCCCGGCGGAGTGGGCAAGACCCGGCTCGCGTTGGCGATGGCCGCGGAGGCGGCCGATGAGTACGCCGATGGGGTGTGGTTCGTCGACCTGGTCCCGGTCACCGATCCGGGCATGATCGCCACTGCGGTCGCCGGGGCGCTCGGACTCGGTGAGCAGCCCGGCCGCGACATGACCGCGTCCGCGGTCGCCGCGCTGGCCGACCGTCATGCGCTGCTGGTGCTGGACAACTGCGAGCACGTGGCGGACGGGGTGGCGCTGTTTCTCGAGCGGTTGCTGGCGACGTGCCCTCGGGTGACGGCGCTGGCGACCAGCCGGGCACGGCTGATGGTGCCGTTCGAACGGGTGTATCCGGTCCCGCCCCTGTCCCTGGACGTCGACGCGGTGGCGTTGTTCATGGAGCGGGCGGCGGCGGTCGGCTGGCCGCTGGATCCTCCGCTGCGCGACCAGATCGCCTCGATCTGCGAGCGGCTGGACGGGATGGCACTGGCGATCGAGCTGGCCGCCGCCCGGTATCCCACGCTCGGGCTGGACGGCATCACCGCCGCCCTGTCCCACCCGCTGCGGATGCTCACCGGCGGCTCCCGTGCCGATGAACGGCACCGTTCGGTGCGGGCGGCGCTGGACTGGAGCCATGCCCTGCTGGAGCCGGCCGACCGGGCGCTGCTGCGCCGGGTGTCAGTGTTCGTGGCGCCGTTCACCGCTGCAGCGGCCGCGGAGGTAGCCGGGTCCGAGGAAGGCCTCGTCGCCGACGGACTGGGCCGCCTCGCCGAACAGAGCCTGCTGGTGGTGACCGCGTCCCCGGGTGGGACGGAGTACCGGGCGTTGGAGACCATCCGCCAGTACGGCACCGAGCGGCTCGTCGAGGCCGGTGAGCTGGTCGACGCTCGATCCCGGCACCTTCGCTGGTGCCTGGCCAAGGCCGCCGGCCTGGCGGTGGTACGAGCGGACTGGCGGACCCGGTTCGACCTGGTGGCCGACGACCTCCGGGCGGCGCTTGCGTGGGCGGCAGACCGCCCGGAGCAGCGCACGGAAGCGTACGATCTTGCCCGGCACCTGGCGGAGCTGACCTTCACCCGTCACCTGACCGGCGAGTCCCAGCAGCGCTATGAGCAGGCGGCCGCGCTCGCGACCGAGCCCGCCGCCAGCGCGTCGATGCTCCGGCAGGCAGCGGCTGTGGCCGGCTGCCGGACGGTCGGTGATGACATGTACCGTCTCCGCCGTGCGGCCGCGGATACCGCCCGCAGCTCCGGCGACAGCGCCGGCGCCGCCGCCGACCTGGCTACTGCCGCAACTATCGCGTTCCGGTTCTCGACCACGTTCGTGCGGCTCCCGCCCCGGGAGGAGACGTTCGCACTGATCACCGAGGCGCGAGAGCCGGCAGGCGACGATCCGGCCGCGCAGGCCGCGGTGGCACTGGCCGAGGCCGCGGTGCTCACCGACGCGTTCGGCGCCGCCCAGGGCCCGCCCGGCAACGCCGTACCGGAGACGATCGCGCGAGCCGAGCGCGCGGTCGAGCTCGCCCGCCGGACCGGCGACCCGCTCGCCGAGTCGGCCGCACTCGACGCGCTCACCGGAGCGCAGAGCTGGGCCGGTGACACGTCCGCCACCGCGGCCACGGCCCGGTGCCGCATCACGCTCCTGTCGCCCCTGCCGATCTCGCCGGCCGGCACCCACGAACTGATCGACGCGCTCGGCATCGTCACCGAGGCCAGCCTCGGCGCGGGGGATGTGTCAGGCGCCCGCCGATGGGCACGCCAACTGGCCGACCATCCGTCGCTGGCGGAGGTCGGTCACCGCGCAACGTGTCGGCTGCTGATGGTCGACGCGCTGATGGGCAACGTCGATGAGGTGCTCACCGGCAGCGTCCGGTTCCTCGACGCGTGGCGGCGGGCAGGCAGCCCTGCCCGGTCGCTTCTCCGCCCGGCGGTGGCCGCTGTGGCGATGATCCACGGCCTCCGCGACGACCAGGCCGCCCGACGCGATTGGCAGGAGGTCCTGGATCAGCTCGGCACCTCAAAGGAGCATACTTACGGCTACGGGGCCGTCTTCGACGTGATACTCCTGCTGCACCGCGGGCAGGCACCGAAGGCGCTGGAGCGGATGGCCCCCGAACCCAGGCAGGTGTGGAAGTGGGTCACCTGGATCTGGCACCACTGGTACGTCGCGCTACGCACCGAGGCCGCCGTGCTCGCCGCGAGCCCCGACGCCCGCGACCGTCTGGCCGAGGCCCGGACCATCGTGGCCGACAACCCGGTCGCCAACGCCATGGTGGAGCGGGCCCAAGCGCTGCTCGACAATGACCAGGAGCGGTTGCTATCTGCGGCAGACGCGTTTGACACCGCTGGCTGCCACTACCAGTCCGCACGGACCATGGTGCTCGCCGGCGGCGACCACGCCGCCCGCGGCGCGGCCGCGCTGGCCGATCTTGGCCTCGCCCCGATGACCCTGCCCGACAAACTCGTGATGACCTCAGAGTGACAGCCGCCGAGGCCGGCCAGATCACCTGCGCTAACGCGGAATCTCAGCATCCGTCGTCCCCGTCGTCTTGGTGCGGTCGAGGACGCGGTAGACGGTGGCGCGACCGATGGAGAAGACCCCCATGAGATCGGCGATGGTGTGGCCGCCGGTGGCGTGCATCCGCACCAGCTCGGCTTGCTGACGGACGGTGAGCCTGGGCTGTTCGCCCTTGAGCTTGCCGCGGGAGCAAGCGATGGCCATGCCCTCGCGGGGTGCGCATCTTCAGCAGATCGGCTTCGAACTCCGCGAACACGGCCAGCATGTTGAAGAACATCTTCGACATGGGATCGGCGGGGTCGTAGATGCTCCCGCCCAGAGACAGGCGGACACCCGGGCGACCAAGGTGTCGCCAACGTCGCGGGCGTCGGGGACCGAGCGTGCGAACCGGTCGAGTTTCGGGACCAGTAGGGTGTCGCCGACGCGTACGGCCGCGAGGGCCTGGTCGAGGCCGGGGCGCCTCGATGGAGACAGTCAGGATTGCAGTCGCACTTCATGGTGGCTGGCAACATCCGTCACTGCAGGTAGCCGTGTCAGCTATCGGCGGGTGTTTGTGCCACTGGTTGTCCTTGAGGAGTTGTTCTGTGCGGGTGAGGAATGCCTGGCGGACCTCTTCTGGGTGCAGTATCCGGAGTGGTCGGCCGAGGCTGAGCAGGTAGCGGGCCAGGCCGTCGGCGTCTGGCCCGCCGATGTCGATGATCGTGGCGTCATCGCCGTCCGGGTGGTGGACGCCGACCGTTGGTGGTACCAGCCTGCGGGCCTCATCGGCCGGTACGGCCAGGCGGATGGTCACCCGCACCGGGTAGGGCCTCAGCGCGACGCCCGTGCTGACCATCTGTGCCGGATCTGGCGGGTCGGGCAGGGCAGTGGCCTGCCCGGTGGCTGTGGCATCGATGATGCGATCGGTACGGAAGGTGCGCCAGTCCTGCCGCGTCAGGTCGTAGGCGAGGAGATACCAGCGGCGGCCGGTGTAGATGAGCCGGTAGGGGTCCACTCGGCGGGTGGACGTCGTTCCGGCCCGGTCGCGGTAGGTCAACTGGGTGCGTTCGCCTCGCCGGCACGCGGTGGCCAGGTCGAGCAGCAGCGCGGGGGAGATCTGGCTGTCGTCGGGGCGTGCAGTGTGGGCGAACGCGGCGTCCAGCTCGCCGAGCCGGTCGGCGATCCTGGCCGGCAGCACCTGGCGTAGTTTCAGCAGTGCCGACAGGGCTGCCTGGTCGCTGCCGGAGACTCCGCTGAAGGCGGCGGTGCGCAGCCCGACAGCGACCGCGAGGGCCTCCTCCTCGTCAAGGATCAGTGGCGGAATGCTGGTTCCAGGCCCGAGGTGGTAGCCGCCCCACGGGCCCATCTCCGATTCGATGCCGTAGCCGAGTTCACGTAGCCGGGCGATGTCCCGGCGAACCGTCCGTTCGGTGATCTCCAGCTGGGCGGAAAGATCAGCGCACGTCCAGGACCGCCGCGTTGACAGCAAAGACAGCAGCCGCAGCAGCCGTGCCGAGGTGTTGACCACGGCTAACAGTCTGCTCGATAACCAGGACCGTTTCTGACCGGGTCATACCGTAACGTCGCCGGCATGACCGAGAACTCCTCGGCCGAAAAGTCCATTACGACGACGATGACCTCCGCCAAGGTGCGTCAGATGACGGGCCCGGATGGGCGCACGTAACCGACGAGGGCAGGACCCATGGAAGCACGCATGAAGAGCGTGGCGAATCCCGACGTGATCACAGCGATCCAGCATCTCCACAAGGCGATTCACGCCGGTGGCGTCGACCCGCTCGTGCTCGAGCTGGTCCATCTGCGGGCCAGCCAGATCAACGGCTGCAGCCCGTGTGTGTTCGCCGGCGTCCAGTCGGCGAAGAAGCATGGAGAGACCGAGGAGCGGCTGCACAACGTGGTCGCCTGGCGCGAGACCCCGTTCTTCACCGAGGAGGAGCGGGCAGCGCTCGCGCTGACCGAGGCCGCCACCCGGATCCAGGACGGCGCGCCGGGCGTGACCGACGAGATCTGGGACGCTGCTGCCACCCACTTCGACGAGAACCAGATGTCCGCGATCATCCTGAACATCGCAATCACCAACTTCTTCAACCGGATCAACCACACGATCCGGGAGCAGGCCGGCAAGACCTGGTGAAGGCGGGCGGGCGTCATCCGTCCAGAGGCCACGGTGGCGACATGGCGAAGGACGTGATCGGCCGGCTCCACCGCTGACCGATCCAGCGCCGCTTCCGGCAGGCCCCCGTCCTGGGCTCCCACCTTCGGGTGACCGCCGACAACCATCCCTTTGATGATCACCAGGGGCACATGACGATGAGCGACGAACTACTGGAACTGACCGTTACCGATGCCCGAGCCTGGCGGGAGTGGCTCAGCGGGCACCACGACAGCTCGGCAGGGGTGTGGCTGGTCCTCGCCAAGCAGAACACGACCCGGCCCACCAGCCTGACCTATGACCAGGCGCTCGACGAAGCCCTGTGCCACGGCTGGATCGATGGTCGGCTACGACGGCGCGATGAGATCACCTTCTGCCGGCGCTTCACTCCTCGCGGAAGGCAAAGTCCCTGGTCAGCGCGGAACGTTTCCATCGTCACCCGTCTGATCAGCGAGGGCCGGATGCATCCGGCCGGAATGACCGAGGTCGAACGCGCCAAGGCCGACGGCCGCTGGGACACGGCCTACGCGGGACAAGCCGGCATCGAGGTACCAGCCGACCTGGCCGCCGCATTGGCCGCGAACCCCCAGGCACAAGCGATGTTCGACATCCTCACCTCCCAAAACCGCTACGCCGTTCTCTATCGGATCGCGAACGCCAAACGCGCCGAGACCCGAGCCCGCCGTATCACCCAGTTCGTTGACATGCTCGCCCGCGGCGAGGCGATCCACCCACAAAAGCGCGCCCTCGGCAGTTGAATGCGGGCCCACTCCTGTCCCCGCCTCGCTCCTCCAAGCGGCCGGGCGCAAGGGGCGCCAGCCGCCTCCGTCGAGTTTGGCGAGCTCGGCTTCGACGTCGACGGTGATGACGCCGAAGAAGTTGACGTTCTCGCTGTGGGCCGGGGAGATGTGGGCCGGCAGCTCACGGCCACCGGCGCGCAGGTTTTGACGGCGAGTGGTAGTACTCGGTCGTCCACGTGATGACCGCGTTGGTCAGCACCGTCAGGCACCACGCTTGGTCGGTCTGGTCGGCAAGGTGCGGCGTGGTGATGGTGCCCTGCCGGGCGTAGGGGAGTTTCCCCTTGAGCGTGGACACCGATATCACCGTGACCGGTCTGACACCGCGGCGCTGCGCGTCGAGATCAGGCCACCGCGCGAGCGTTCGTCTTCGATGAGCCGACCGGGACGAGCTGATCGCGTACGGGCCGCTGCTGTCCGACGACAGCGCCACCTGGCTCGGTACGGCGCTGCTGGTCCGGGCGCCGGACCCGGACGTGGCCCGCGCCATCGAGGTGCACGACTGGGAGTTCGGCGGGCGGCGGTGATGAGCACGTGACCGTTTTAGGGTGGCGTCATGCTCGTACTGGGGATCGAGGTGCCGGACGACCTGCTCCAACGGTGGCTCGGGTGGTTCGCGCCGCCGGTGCAGCCCTTCGTCATCCCGCCCGATCTCGCCGGCTCCCTCGATCTCGAGGATGACCGGGACCGGCTCACGCCCGAGGTCAGGGACACCTTCTACCTCTACGGCCTGGGTTCGTCGGCGCTCGTGTGGCTGACCGAGGCCGGCGCGCGCCGGCTGCCGGCCTCGGTCAGGCGCAGCCAGCCCGCGCCGCACCGCTGGCCCGGCTCGATCGCCGGGCGTGAGGTCGAGACGGTCGTCGCGTACGTCGAGAAGGGGCGCCGCCCCAGCCGGCACGGCGACGTCGCCCCCGCCACGTGGGACGCCATCGCCTGCGCGCTGCCCGGAGCGCGGGACCTCGCCGGGACCTTCCCCACCCGGAGCGGCCCGAACTGCTTCGGCACGGTGATGGCGGCCTGCGGCGCCGAGGGCGCGGAGGAGAGGTGGATGCTCCGCGAGCCGTTCGAGGGCTGGCTCGCGGAGCACACCGCGAAGGGAGGGCATGACGACGAGCCGGGGACCGTCCTGGTCTGGCGGGGTGCCGATGGAGCCGCGCAGCACGCCGCGGTCACCCTCGGGGACGGCTGGGCGCTTCACAAACCCTCGCAGGGCTGGATGAGCCCGACGAAGGTCCTCGCCTCGCAAGACCTGAAGCACAGCGCCCGAGCCGGCGGACAGCGCCTGCACCGACGCCACCTTCGGTGACTTCGCCACCCCGACCTGGCCTAGGCTTCGGTGCGCTTCTCCAGCCGGCTGCCCCGCGGCAGGGTGACGGCCATGATGTTGCTGGGGATGTCCAGCTCGATGCGGTGCCATCGGCCGCGCGGGACGATGGCGGCGGTCCCGGCTGTCAGCCTGATCTCCTCCTCCTGCTGCCCCGGCCGCTCCGGCCGCAGGTAGAGGCGGATCTTCCCGACGAGGCAGGACACGACCTCCTCGGCCTCGGGATGGACCTCCCAGTGGTCGGCGTGGACGTCGGCGCCGGTCTTGGCGTGGAAGGCCGTCAGCTGCCAGCCGTCCTGGTCGGTGTCCATGGTCGCCTTCCCGGCGTGGATCTTGCCGCCTTGGCGCAGGTGAACGGAGGACGCGAAGAGATCGATCGGGTTCACAGACATGCCGAGACGCCCCTTTTCTGCGGTGGGTGGATCGCCGGTCAATCCCGGGCGGAGAGCGGAACGCGGTCATCGGCCTGCTCGGCCCGTGCGGGCGGGCCGGTCCGGCGCAGGACCGTGAGCGCGATGAGGACGGCGCCGAGCAGGAGGACGGCGCCGAGGCTCAGGCCGAGCGCGTAACCGTCGTTGAGGGTCTCGGGCGTGACGGCGCGGCCGGTGCGGTTGTGCGCGACGGTGCCGAGGGCGGCCAGCCCGAGTGAGGCGCCGATCTGGCGTGAGCTGTTGAGCAGGCCGGAGGCGGTGCCGGTTTCGCGTGCCGCGACGCCGACGGTCGCGGTGGAGACGACCGGTCCGAGGCAGAGCCCGAAGCCGACGCTGGCGACGATCGAGGGTCCCAGGACGTCGGTGACGAAGGCGCCGTCCGGGCTGATCATGCCGAACCAGGCGAACCCGGCCGCCGTCAGCAGCCCGCCGACGACCAGAAGGGTACGTGGCGCGAGCCGGTAGCCGAGTTTGACGGCCAGTACGGATCCGGCGACCACGCCCAGCGCGAACGGCAGGAACTCGACCCCGGCCAGGGCCGGCCCCGTCCCGAGCACGCGTTGCAGGTACAGGGACGCGAAGTAGAAGGCCGCGGCCATGGCCGCCCCGACCAGGAGGTTGTAGGCGTTCGCGCCGGCGACCGAGCGGTTGGCGAACAGGCCGAGCCGGATCAGCGGTTCGCGGGCCGTGGTCCGCTCGACGAGGACGAACGCGGCCAGCAGCACGGCGGCGACCGCCAACGTCGCCACGGTGACCGGCGAACTCCACGCGTACCGGTCGGTGCGGACGATGCCGAACACCAGCAGCATCATGCCCGCCGTGGCCAGGACCGCGCCGAGCACATCCGGACGGGCGGCGCCCACCGCAGGCGGCCCCGCGGCCACGGCCCGCCAGGTCAGCGCCAGCGCGCAGGCGGCCATGGGCACGCTCACGAACATCACCCAGCGCCAGCCGGCGTACTCGGTCAGGACGCCGCCGATCAGGACGCCGAGCGCGCCCCCGGCGGCGTTCGTCGCGCTCCAGATCCCGAAGGCGCGCACGCGTTCCTTGCCCGCGGGGAACGTCGTGGTCAGCAGCGCCAGCGCGGCCGGAGCCAGGGCGGCGGCCCCGATGCCCTGCGCGGCCCGGGCGGCGACCAGCTGACCGGGTTCCTGGGCGAAGCCGCCGGCGAGCGAGGCCAGGCCGAACAGGGCGAGCCCGAGCAGCAGGACCGGCTTGCGGCCGTAGCGGTCGGCGGCCTTGCCGCCCAGCAGGAGCAGCCCGCCGAAGGTGAGCGCGTAGGCGTGGATCACCCAGGTCAGGCCCACCGCGCTGAATCCGAGGCCGGCGGCGATCTGCGGAAGCCCGACGTTCACGACCGACAGATCCAGCGACACCATGAACTGCACGACGGCCACCGCGGCGAGGGTGAGCCCCGGCCGGGCACCCGGCTCGGCGGGCACGCTTCGGCCTGCTGATCGTCTACTGGTCAACGCGGCTCAGTCCTTTGAGCCGGCGGGGTCGTCACGGTTCGGACCCGGCTGCGCGGCGGCGATGCGGGCGGGGAGCCCGCAGGATGTATGGGCTGGGGTTGTCATGACCGCAATCGTCGTTCAACTGCTGCTCGGGGGCGTCCTGCAAGCGAAGTCATCTGCCGCTACCGCCCCGGGACCAGCAACCGACCGGACTACGCCGCCGGGAGTAGTCGCCGCCACAGCACCGCCGGGCGCGCTGGACGCGGCGCTTCGGTTGCCCCGCCCCCACCCCCGATGCGGACGGGAGGCCCACATAAGCCCAAAGCCCACATTGGGATGATCTTGGAGCAGGTAGAGGGAGGTGTTCGCGATGGTTGAGGTCGAGTGTTGCCACGGACAATGCCCTATTATCTGGCGCATCGTGCAGCTGCCCGCCGGGAAGGCGCTCACCGTCCGCGATGCCGCGGACGCCTTCCTCGACGCGCTCGGCAACCCGAACACGGTGCGGAACTACGCGATCGGGGTCGGCAAGACCGCCGAACGGGTCGGCGAGGGCCGGCCGTTCGGGCAGGTCGCGGACGAGGAGATCGGCGAGGCCCTCGAAGCGCTGTGGGGCTCGACGGCGGTGAACACCTGGAACGCCCGCCGGGCGGCGGTGCTGTCCTGGCTCGCCTGGTGCGCCGAGCGCGGCTTCGACGGCCCGGAGGTGCCGGCCGGGGCCAAGCGCTTGACCCCGCCGGACTCCGAGACGCCGGCGCGCTCGAAGAGGGCGATCGACCGACTGATCGCCCGCCGCGAGGTGCACCTGCGGGAGAAGTGCTTCTACCGGATGCTGTAGGAGACCGTGGCGCGGGCGGAGGAGATCCTGCCGCTGAACATCGAGGACCTGGACTTCGCCGGCCGCCGCGCGCTGGTGAAGGCCAAAGGCGCGCGGTCCAAAGCCCGCCGCCGCGGCCAGGCCCGCGAGGATTTTGTGCTGGAGCCCACCCCGTTCATCCCCGCCGATGGCGACCAGCCCTGGGACTTCACCGCCCGCCAGTTCCGCCGCACACTGGCCTGGCACATCGCGCACCAGCCCTTCGGCGTCGTTGCCGGAGCCCGGCAGTACCACCACGCCAAACTGGCCATGTTCGAGGGCTACGCCGGCACCTCGGCGTCCGGATCCGCCGCCGAGGAGGCGGTGGCGATGCTCGACTACGTCGAAGACCTCACCGGGATTGGAACGACGGCGCCCGCTCCGGCGGCGGCGCGTCCCGGCGGATCGACGGCGAGTTCGAGCGCGTGCGTCGCGAACTCGGCGACCTGCCCGGCATCGTGTCGGACGAGCCCCGGCTGCGCACCATGTTGGAGCACCTGACGAAAATCCTGCACCCCGGCGTGCTCAACGACTGCTTCTTCAACGCTGCCACCGCGGTGTGCGTCAAGCGCGCCACCGTGCTCGGACGGCCCGTGCCGCAGCACAACATGTGCCTGCGCTGTCCGAACGCACGCCGCTCCAGCGTGCATCGGCCGCGCTTGGTCGCAGCCCGCGACCAAGCCCAGCAGCTGTACACCATCACCACCAAGGCGAGCCCCGTGCCAAAGCTCCAGGAGCTCGCACTCACCGGGTACCTCACCGAGTTGGACCAGCTGATCGCCGAACTCGACACCCCAGGCGGTGACCAGTGACTCGCGCGGCCACCCAGACTCGGTTGGAGCAGGCCCTGACCCGCCTGCTGGCCGGCCAACCGACAGGAAGCGACGGGGCCTTGACCATTTCCAGCCTGTGCCGCGAAGCTGGCGTCGGTCGCGACTCCTACTACCGGTCGCCACAACAGTTCAAGGACACCGTCGCGGCCGCGTTCGTCCGCTGCGGAGCACAACAACCCGAACTGGTGGCCTGAAAGAGGACCGCCGCACTCAAGCGCGAAAAGAAGCAGATCGTCCAGGAGAACGCACGCGCCGTTCGCGAGCTGGAGAACACCCAACCGGATCCAGGTCCTCACGCTGCGAAATGCCGAACTGGACGACCAGTTCCGCCGACACGCCGGCCATGACGCCAGCGTGATCCCAGTCGGGCCGAGGCACACTGTCACACGGCAGTGACGACCTGGTGCCGCATCGTGCGAGTTCGCCCTGTTTGGGCGAAGACGCGCCGTTCAGCGTCCCACACCGATCAGCGTGATCGTTTCAGGCTGTGAGGCCATCCACGGATTGACTCACTCCTCCAGGGAGAGGGTCTGGCCAGGGCACACGCGCGCCGCTGCGCGGGCCTTCTCGACCAGCTCGCCCTCCGGCGTCTCGTTCAGCACGATGATTGTGCCGTCGTCCTGGCTCTGGTCGAACAGCGCGGGCTCAGTGAGCACACACTGTCCGGCACCGACGCACCTGCCCGTGTCCGCGATGATTTTCATGGCCCTCTCCTCCTGAGATGGGGATGGCAGTTGGCCCTCTACCAGGTCACCGGGAGCTGGTAGAGGCCATAGATGTTCGCGTCGTCCTTGAACGGCAGCTCGTCGATATCCATCGCCAGCTCCAGGCTGGGGACGCGGCCGAACAGCGTGTCGAACACGATCTGTAGCTCCATCCGAGCCAAGTTCTGGCCCAGACACTGGTGCGGCCCGAAACCGAACGCAACGTGATGGCGCGCGCCGCGCTCGATGTCGAGCTCGTCCGGGTTCTCGAACGCCCGCGGGTCCCGGTTGGCCGAATAACCGAGCGCCAGCACTCCTTCGCCGGCGCGGATCAGCTGCCCGCCGACCTCGATATCCTCGACGCACAGCCGGGCCGTCGCCACATCGATGATCGTGAAGTACCGCAGCATCTCCTCGACCGCGTTGAGCGTTTTGCCCGGGTCGGCCTTGATCATCGCGAGTTGCTCCGGGTTCCGCAGGAACGCCACGGTCGACAGCGAGATCATGTTCGCCGTCGTCTCGTGGCCGGCCACGAGCAGCAGGAAGCCCATGCCGGCCAGCGACGTCCTCCGGTAGGTGCCGTCCGCGCGCAGCTTGACGATCTGCCGCCCGAGCAGGTCGTCCGGTGGGTTCTCTTCCTTCTCCGCGATGAGGTCGGCCATGTAGCCCTGGATGGCCTCCATCGCCGCCCACCGCTCCTCGGGCGGCGTCGACTGCTTGATCACCTTCACCGTGTGCTCCTGGAAGAACTCATGGTCGGCGTAGGGCACACCCAGCATCTCGCAGATCACCAGTGACGGAACCGGCAGCGACAGCGAGTCCACCAGGTCACCGGGCCGCGGCCCGGCCAGCAGCGTGTCGATCTGCTCGTCGACGATCTCCTGGATCCGCGGCCGCAGCGCCTCCGACCGGCGCACCGTGAACTCGCCGAGTGCGGCCTTGCGCGTCGGCCCGTGCTCGGGCGCGTCCATCGCGATCAGCATGCGCTCCTCGTCCGGCCGCCGGGACGCCGCCTCGCCCTTGACCAGCTGCGGGAAGTCCGAATGCTGCCGGTCGGCGCTGAACCGCCGGTCGTTCAACACGGTTCGCACGTCTTCGTGGCGGCTGACCACCCAGGCCCACCCGCCGTCGGGCAGACGAACCCGCGAGACCGGCTCTCCTTCGCGGATCTCTTCGTACGCCGGCGGCGGCCTGAACGGGCACGTACGGGCCATGGAGGCGCTAGAGGCTGGACAGCGAAAAGCCGTGTGTGAACGGCAGTTGCTCGACCGGTGCGACCGGGTCTGGCTCTGGGATGCGGCGGACCAAGGAGCCGCAACGAACCACCGGGACCGACGACATCGGTAAATTCAGACTCGACCCGTCCCCTCGCGGGCGAAGTTCGGTTCGGCCGCTTCCAGTCGCGGTACCGAGATGCCCAACCGTCGTGCTTCGGCCAGGGTGTCCCGGCAGACCTCGCGCGGCTCCTCGGCGTCGGGGTCGGAGTGCGCCGTGAGGCTCACGCGCGCGGGCGCGACATGAGCAGTCAGCCAGGCGAGCACGGGTGCCGTCAGCCAGGTGGGCGCCCGGAACAGCAGCACACCGCCCCGGTGCCGTCGCAGGTCGAGGCCGCGCGCCTGGAGGAGCGGCAGCAGTTCGCGGCCGGCCAGCAGCGCCTCGCGCAGGTCGCCCGTGGCCCCGGCCAGTTTGGACAGGGAACCCAGCCGCAGGCCCTGCGAGAACATGCCGGCATCCGACGCGAAATGGACCCACAGCCAGCCGCGGAAGTCAGACCGCTCCTTGATCCGGAGCCCGGCCTCGCGAAACGCCTGGCGTACGGCCCGTTCCCGGTCGGTCGGGGGCTGGCCGAGTGTGCCGAAGATGACCGACGGCAGCAGTGCCCCGTGGAGCACGCCGTCCGCGCCGAAACCGCCACCGGCCTGGGGAAAGCCCCAGGCGATCTGGTCGAGCGGGAGTGCGCCGATCGCGGCCGGCGGCTCGGTCCAGATGTTGCCGAAGATCAGCACCGTGGCCTGGCCGACACGCGGGGCCAGGAAGGCCGTCGCGCCCGCGAGGCGGTGGTGCGGCACGCTGAGCACGATCAGGTCGAAGCCGTGGTCCGGCTCCAGCGCCTCGCGGTAGCGCACCGGCCACTTCTCGGCGACGCGCTGCCCCCACACTCGGCGCCGCGTATCGAACAGGTCGAGGTCCACCGTGTCCCCGTACGTCGCCGCGCGACCCGGTCGGACGTAGAACTCGACGTCATGTCCCGCCTGTTGCAGGGCCCAGCCGTAGACAGTGGCGATCACGCCTCGGCCGAACATCAGGATCTTCACGCTGCACCTCGTGGGGTACGATCGATTTGGAGGCCATCTCCACTTTCCAAAATATGGAGGTCATCTCCACTTGTCAACGCGAGGTAGCGCATGACCGCCGACAAGCCGCTGCGGGCCGACGCCCGGCGCAAGCGCGAGGCCCTGCTCGCCACCGCCCGGGAGGTGTTCGACGCCGGAGACTTCTTCGACCTGCGCTTCGACGACTTCGCCCGCCTGGCCGGGGTGGGCACCGGCACGCTGTACCGCCACTTCCCCACCCGGGAGGCACTGGCCGAGGCGGTCTACCACGGGGAAGTCGCCGCGCTGTGCGACCGCGCCCGCCAGCTACAGGCCACGCTGCCCGCAGCGGAGGCTTTGGCGACCTTCCTACGCGGCATGGTCGACCACATAGATGCCCACGAGGGTCTGGCCCGGACGCTGGCCACGCTCATGGCCGATCGCTCGGGTGTCCTCGCCGAGGGCAGCCGGGCGCTGGAGCAGGCTGTCACCGACCTGGTGGCCGCCGCCGTGCGGGACGGCACGGTTCGCGACGACGTGGATGCCGGGGCCGTGATGATGGCGCTGCACGGCATCGGTGCGGCCCATGACCGCCCCGACTGGCGGGCCGAAGCCGACGGCGTCATCACCCTCGTGCTGGACGGGCTGCGCCGCCCGCTATAACAAGGTGCGACACGAGGTCGCATGCTGCGAGCGAGGGATCCGGGTCCGGCGAAGATGCGGTCCGGGTGGTCACCCGGCTGATGCCGGCTACACCTGTGAAGTTTCAGGATGTGTGCGAGAGCGATGAGGGCGCGGCTCTGCCAGTTCTGACGCTCTTGTCGAAATCCGCCTACGTCGCCGAAGGTGACACTGGTCTAACCCTGTGTAGCAAGCTGTGGTGCGACAGCTTCGTGTCTGCGACACCCTGCCTGTTGACATAACCACTGCGTATCTGGCGGGTGTGCGCGGGCCGGATCACCTTGTACTTGGCGTACTGCACGGGGCACGGCGTGGACTGGTCGAGCCTGCCGCAGTGGATGGCGATGATGCGGTAGCTGGTGGACGAGCCGATGCGGCCCCGCTCACGCAGGCCGGGAGCGACGGCGCGCTACCGCAGCGAAGACACCGCGAACAAAATCATGGGGACGGTCGGCGAGTTCCTGCCTGAGAGTGACGATGTAGCTGTTCTTGGCACCGTATCCCGCCGCCACGGGGACGAAGCCCTTCGCCGGCACCAGCGGTCGCTTGCCGTCCGGCGGCGCCGCGACCGGCTGTGGCGTCCTCTGCCGTACGGCCTGCGCCGACGGGTGGCGGTTACGGGCGCCGTCGCCGGTCGGATGGTCAGCGGTGGACGCGTTGGCGGGGAGCGAGACGAGGGCTAACGCCGCGACCGGCAAGGGCGCCGCGAGTCTGAGATAATGTTCTACATATCCAAATATTTAGATCTATGGAGCAGCGATGTCAAAGGTGCTGATTGTCGGGGCCGGGGCGCTGGGGCAGGTCTTCGGGTTATGGCTGGCCGCAGCCGGGGCCCGGGTCAGCTATCTGGTGAGGCCGGGCCGGGAGAGCTGGGAAGGGGCTTCGCTGTACCGGCTCAGGCGGGGGCGAGCGCCGGTGAGCGAGCGGATTGTGCCGTACGAGGTGATCAGTGAACCGCGCCGCGAACAGTGGGACATGGTGTGGCTCTGCGTGGATTCGCCCGCGTTGCGGGGCGAGTGGACGCGTGCGCTGCATGCGGCGGCCGGAGCGGCGACGGTGGTCACCATCGGCCAGGACCCGGGCGATCTGAGCACCCTCGCCCGGGTCTGGCCACAGGAGCAGATCGTCCAGGTGGCCCCGACGCTGCTCGCCTACCAGGCGCCGCTGGAGCGAGAGGTCCCCGCGCCGGGGGTGGCGTACTGGGTGCCACCCGGTTCGGCGGTGGGCGTCACCGGAGCGCGCGCCCCGCAGGTCGTCGCCGCGCTTCAGGCCGGTGGCGTGCGGGCCAAGCGGGTGACGCGGGCCGGTGCGGGGGAGCTCGCCGCCGCCCGCATGATCCCCTACATCGCCGAGTTGGAGGCCTCCGGCTGGAGGCTGCCCGCGTCGAGCACACGGTTGCGGGGCGCTACCGCGTCCGTCCGGGAGGCCGTCGCCGTGGTCTCCGCTCAGCACGGGCTGCGCGCTCCCGTCTCCGTCCCGTCCTGGGCCGTGGGCTTGGCGTTGCGCGTGCTGCCATGGCTGCTCCCCTTCGACCTGCGCAGCTACCTGGAGACGCATTTCACGAAGGTGAGCGCGCAGACGCGGCTGATGCTGGACGGCTGGATCGCCGAAGGCGCCGCCAGGACGCTGCCGGTCGGCCATCTGTCCGCTCTGCGTAACTCCTTGCCCGCATGAGCGGCTCAATCGAGGCCCAGGACGTCCTCGCGCTGTTCGCGCGGACCCGGCCGCTGTTCACCGCCCTGGGGGATGAGCGCAGGCAGGAGATCGTCGTCTTCCTCCTGGAGTCCGCGGCCCCACGCAGCGTCGGTGACATCGCCGCGCACCTGGAGCTGTCCCAGCCCGCCACCTCCCACCATCTCAAGATCTTGCGCGATGCGGATCTGCTGACGGTACGGCGCAACGGCGCCCTGCGCCTGTACGACCTCAACGCCAAGGCCTACCCGGACCTCCTGACCCCGATGCGCGACCTCATCACGTTGATCATCTCTTGTGCTTCCGGCCCGGAGGAACAGCCGAGCAGCCAGTAGCGACATGCGCCGATCATCATGTTGACCGGCTGGGTACAGGCATGGTCGCCGTGCGGGCGACCCGCGCCCGAGTTGCGGGCCAGGTCCCGTCACCGGCACCTGGCCGGCCTCGGCCGCTACGTCCCCCTTGGACAAGGGGACCTCCGCCCGCATCACCGCCGACCACGACCCCGCGCCACGATGACGGCGACGCAGCGGCCGACCAGGCCCCAGCGCCGACATCGACTCCAACCGGCAGCGTTGCAGCATGCCTTCAACGCCGGTCAACATGCCTTACGTGCCTGACAAGATCGTCTAGCTTTGACCTGCGAGAACGGGCCAACAACCCAAGATAACGATTGTTGAGCTGCCCGCGGCGGCCGTGGAAGATCTTCCGGGCCAGGTCGTGGCGGCCCTCCTGAAGGTTGGCCTGGGTCTTGATCTGCCGCCGGTTGGAGGCCAGCGCCTCGGCGGTGATCACCACCAGCAACACCATCAGCCGGTACGGCCGGCCGCGCGCCCGCTTGGCCGCCCAGATCGCCAGGTACTCGAACACGCCTGTCTGCTTGAGCACGCTGACGATCACCATCATGCCCAGGAGCAGGAAGATGACGTTCCAGTCGACGCCGGTCTGCTCGGAGAAGAGCGCCGCACCCGCGTCACTGGCGTGGATGGGCAGCATCAGACCGGCGCCGCCGAGCGGGGCGGCGACCCGGTGGATGCGTTCCGTGGCGATCAGCGCGTAGGCGCCGAGGAAGACCGCGACCGACAGCCAGGCCAGCACGCTCACGGGGCCAGCAGGCCGTCCAACAGCGCCTGGAGGGTGACCGCGCCCAGGAGACGGCTCCCGCTGACGATCGCGACCAGCGGGCTGTGGGTGCGCGCCATCAGCGCGGCCAGTTCCAGCGCGGTTGCATCCGGGTCGATGACCGGGAGCTCCCGCGGCCGGGCAGGCAGGGCTTCGCGCACGGCCCGGTCTCTCAGCGAGGTGAGGAAGGCATCAGCGTGCCGTTCGTCGACCACGTGCGCGAGCGCCGGATCGTCCCCGCAACAGCCGGGGACAGCCAGGCGCAGCACCTGGGTGCCGGGCAGGCAGGCCCGACCCATCAACGACGATCACACCGGGCAGGTCCTGCTCGGCCAGCAGCCGAGGGGCTTCGATCACTGCAGTGTCCAAGGTGACCGCGGGGAAGTCGGTGAGCAGGTCGCGAGCGCGCACGGCGGGCGCCTTTCCGGGATGGACGGCAGAAATTGCTGACCGGACTTCCCGGCGCACCTGTAGGCAACCTATCGACGAGTGTCAAGGTCGGCGACAGCGGCGTGCTTGTGTTCAAGCCTCGGCCTGCCCGAAACGCAGCGGCAGGTCAATGGCCCGTTGCGACGATGGCCTCTCGCCGGGATCGACTTTGCGCAGCGGGTTTTGGGAGGCCGCTTATCCCTCGAAGGGGACGGGGGATAAGCGGCCGCCAACGAGCGGTGAGGCACTTTGTGGCGTGTTCAGTGCCTCAGCGTGACTGCTCGGGCTGAATAAGGAGCTTTCCGTCCTTGGCGGTCAGCGACGCGCCCGCGCAGAGAGGATCACTTAATGGCAATGCCCTCACGTCCCAGCCAATAGTTGGTTCGGGGAACCAGACCCATCTCTCCCCTCGGATGACCTGTGGGTCCGCCAGATCCTCCGGAGCTGGAGGGTTCTGCTCGGTCCCCCGGAGCCATTGGCGGAATCTTCCGCAGTATCCCGGTCCGATGTAGATGCCGTCAGTGTGCCGGTAGCCCGAAAAGAGCCCGGCTGGAATCAGCTCATCATATTTACCGCTTCGGTAAGCCAGATTAGTATTGAAATTTCTGACCTGGATGGCGCCGACCCAGACCGTGCCGGTATTATGGACCTCGTTGTCCGTTGGCGAGGCTGCCGATGCGGGGGGCGTCAGACCAGCCAGGAGTGCGGCCGCCAGGGCAGCCGTGGGCACCCATTTCTTCATTTTCCCTCTTTCGCCTTGTGATTTCCTGCTGGATCTTTCTGGTGGAATACACGATCCAGGTGAAGTTCCGGCACCTGCGATCCGTGAGGCGCCAGGCTTTCCACCGCTCCAGTGAGGGCTTGCTCTCGCCGGCGGACAACTCACGAACTCGTTGGCGGTGCGATGTCTCCACGCTTGCTCGCTTGCTTCCTCCTTGAGTGTGCAGGCCGCGTTCGGGTTGGTCCTTAAGGCTGAGTGCACGGTCGTTTAGTCTGCGCGCACTGTCGTGTCCTGCCGGTGAAAGCGGTGAGGCGAGACGCCGGAGGCGCTGAAAGCGCGAGAGTGCTGAATCCCCATCAGGGTGTGATCTCGGCGATGGCGAGCAGCCGGCGAGACTGAACTCCTCCAGTCAGATGCTCGCCGACGTCGGCGTGAACACGGTGGCCGGGCTTGATCAGGGCATCACCCGGGCGGCGCGCTGCGAGCGGGCCCCTTCCGAGGACGGCCGCACTCGTTCGACATGAAGGGAACCTCTGCCGCATCCACGACGCTCAAGCCCGGCGTCTACAAGCTCGACGGACGAACCCACCACGGCCTGCAACCTGGTTCGCGCCCCGGGCCATCCCGGAGCCTGCCGCTCCGGCGAGGAGCAGGGGGCAGCGGCCCCGCATCGGCCGTCAGTGGGCGCAGTGCTGCCAGTACCTCGGTCAGGGCTCGGCCGACGGGCCGCCCTCCGGGCCCCGAGCTGCGCAGCGCGCCGTGAGGCCGTCAGGCCGTCCTGGTGGCGGGCACAGTGCCGGGCTCGCCGTCAGACCACTCAACTATGCTGTAGGCGAAGTGGCGGCCGTAGTGGCCGGGCTCTCCCACGCACTGCCACCACGACCCGAGATACTTCCTCTCCTTTGGCTGCGTGGTGTCCCATGCCAGTCTCAGCGCGTTGCAGTTCTCGTCGTTGCTTTCTGCAAGAATCGACTGCGTCGCGAACAGGCCTATAGCGCCCAGAGCAGCGTAGGCGACTGCGATGGCCACCGTCTCATCCACCTCATAATTCTGGGTTTGTTCGGAGGCGGTCTTCTTGACGTGGTTATTCTCGTCTTCAGTCAGGTAGCGCATGGGCGGGGGAAGCGGGACCGGCGTGGGGATCGGGTTCTCGGCCATGTGATCACCATGGCATAGGGGCGTTGCCCCGTCACCATGGCCGCTTCGCGGGCGGCGCCCTTTCCCCGGTCTCCTGCGTCGCACCTCGCTGGGCTGCCGCAAGCGGGGTTCAGAAACACGGCTCGATGCACCTCTGGGAGGACAGGGCCGCGAACCTCGCGCTTTCGGCTGCCCGGTTCAGCGCCGTGCCTTACATGCCCGACAAGATCATCTCGCTCTGACCTGCAAAAAAGGGGCCAAGAACCCAAATAACCATCAAAATCAGTTCAGGCCAGCTTGCTGGCGTGCGCGAGCCCTGCGGCGTTGCTCGCGGATGATGTCCGCCGGCTCCTCGATGGAGCGGCCCCCCGGGGACATAGGCGGCACGGGCGGCCTCTTCGGGGGACAGGGCGTCTCGGCGAGCCCGCGCCTCGGCGAGCTCGCGGATGATGTCCGCCAGGTCCTCGATGGAGCGGCCCCGGGGACGTAGGCGGCGCGGGCGGCACAAGCGGGAAAGTTCTCGAAAGCGCGACCGCCCTGGCATCGCGTGGGGACTCCGTGGCCGCCGGGTAGTTGCTCTAATCTGGGCCCAGAACGGCAGGGGAGTGAGAGTTTACGTGGCGCATGGTCCAGACGGTTCAGTCGTTGTCGCCTTAGACGCCGTCCTCGAACGCATCACCTACGCCAACGAGGAGACCGGCTACACCATCGCCCGCGTCGCCACCGAACGCTCCGGCTCCGATCTGCTCACCGTCGTCGGCCCGCTGCTCGGCGCCCAGGTCGGCGAATCCCTGCGGCTGCTCGGCCGCTGGAGTTCCCACCCCCGCTACGGCCGCCAGTTCGAGGTGCGCTCCTACACCACCGTCCTGCCCGCCACCGTCCAGGGCATCCGCCGCTACCTCGGCTCCGGCCTGATCAAGGGCATCGGCCCCAAGATGGCCGAGCGCATCGTCGACCACTTCGGCACCGACACCCTCGAGGTCATCGAACAGCAGCCGCAGCGCCTGGTCGAAGTCCCGGGCCTGGGGCCCAAGCGGACCAAGATGATCGCCGCCGCCTGGGAGGAACAGAAGATCATCAAAGAGGTGATGATCTTCCTCCAGGGCGTCGGCGTGTCCACCTCGATCGCGGTGCGCATCTTCAAGCAGTACGGCGAATCGTCCATCTCCGTCGTCAAGACCCGCCCGTACCAGCTGGCCGACGACGTGTGGGGGATCGGCTTCAAGACCGCCGACACCATCGCCCAGGCCGTCGGCATCCCCCACGACAGCCCCGAACGCGTCAAAGCCGGCCTGCGCTACACCCTGTCCCAGGCCGCCGACGACGGCCACTGCTACCTGCCCGCCCCCAACCTCGCCGCCGACGCCGTCAAGATCCTCGAAGTGCCCGCCGACCTCGTCACCACCTGCCTCGAAGATCTCATCGAAGCCGAAGGCGCCGTACGCGAGCCCATCCCGGCCGGCGACAACGTCGTACCGGCCGTCTACCTGCCGCCCTTCCACCGCGCCGAGAACTCCCTGGCCTCCGGCCTGCTCTCCCTCCTGCGCTCCGGCCACGACCGGCTCAAGGCCTTCGCCGACGTCGACTGGGAACGCGCCGAGACCTGGCTGCACGGCCAGACCGGCGCCGACCTGGCCGCCGAGCAGCGCCAGGCCGTCCGCCTGGCCCTGACGGAGAAGGTCGCCGTCCTGACCGGCGGGCCCGGCTGCGGCAAGAGCTTCACCGTACGCTCCATCGTCCTGCTGGCCCGCGCCAAACGCGCCAAGGTCATCCTGGCCGCCCCCACCGGCCGCGCCGCCAAACGGCTGGCCGAGCTGACCGGCCACGAGGCCACCACCGTCCACCGGCTGCTGCAGCTGCGCCCCGGCGGCGATGCCACCTTCGACCGCGACAACCCGCTGGACGCCGACCTCGTCGTCGTCGACGAAGCCTCCATGCTCGACCTGCTGCTGGCCAACAAACTCGTCAAGGCCGTCGCGCCGGGCGCGCACCTGCTGTTCGTCGGCGACGTCGACCAGCTGCCCTCGGTCGGGGCCGGCGAGGTCCTCAAAGACCTGCTCGCCGCCGACGACATCCCCCGCGTACGGCTGACGCAGATCTTCCGCCAGGCCCAGGAGTCGGGCGTCGTCGTCAACGCCCACCGCGTCAACACCGGCAACCACCCCATCCTCCAGGGCATGAACGACTTCTTCCTGTTCCCCTGCGAGGAGGCCGAGGACATCGCCGCCCTGACCGTCGACGTCGTCGCCCGCCGCATCCCGCGCCGCTTCGGCCTCGACCCGCGCCGAGACATCCAGGTCCTGGCCCCCATGCACCGCGGCGCCGCCGGCGCCGGCGCACTCAACACCGCCCTGCAGGAAGCCCTCACCCCCGCCCGCGAAGGCATGCCCGAACGCCGCTACGGCGGCCGCGTCTTCCGCGTCGGCGACAAAATCACCCAGCTACGCAACAACTACGACAAAGGCGCCGCCGGGGTGTTCAACGGCACCGTCGGCATCGTCACCGACATCCGGCCCGACGAGCACAAGCTCACCGTCGTCACCGACGAGGACGAGGCCGTCGACTACGCCTTCGACGAACTCGACGAGCTCGCCCACGCCTACGCCGTCTCCATCCACCGCTCCCAGGGCAGCGAATACCCGGCCGTCGTCGTCCCGCTGGCCACCAGCGCCTGGATGATGCTGCAGCGCAACCTCCTCTACACCGCCATCACCAGGGCCAAGAAACTCGTCGTCATCGTCGGCTCCCGCCGCGCCCTGGCCCAGGCCGTCCGCACCAAGGGCGCCGGACGACGGCACACCGGCCTGACCCACCGCCTTTGACGGGTCCCTTTCCCAGGCACAAGTGATTGAAATGTGACCGAACTCTCCCAAATGATTCCTCGTCTTACATGCGTCAGCATTAAGGTTTTTGAGGTGCGTTTGGTGCCGTGGGGGAAAGGACAGTGTTGAACGTTACGCCCGCTTGGAGGAAGCCCGCCACCGCAGTCGTGCTGCTCACCGCAGCCACACTGACGGCCTCGTGTTCATCGGGCACCACCCCCGGTGGCGGCAGCGGGGGAGCGGGCGCGCCCGAAGCCACCACGTCCGCCACCCCCCAGGCCCCCACCGTCAAGATCAGCCCCGCCGAGGGCAGCGGCAAGGTCAGCCCCGAAAAGAAGGTCGTCGTCACCTCCGACGGCGGCGTCCTCGACAACGTCACCGTCGAGGCCTCGGGCGAACAGGTCGAGGGCAAGTACAACGCCGACAAGACCAAGTGGGTCTCCAAGACCGCGCTCAAGCCCTCCACCGACTACACCGTCAACGCCACCGCCGGCGCCACCACGGCCACCAGCACGTTCACCACCGCCAAACCCGAACGTGCGCTGCAGATCGCCGACGTGACCCCCCACGCCAAGGGCGAGACCATCGGCGTCGGCGCCCCCATCATCGTCACCTTCAACCAGCCCGTCACCAGCAAGGCCACCATCGAACGCGCCCTGGAAGTCGAGGCCGAAAAGCCCGTCACCGGCGCCTGGCGCTGGATCAACGACACCGTCGCCATCTACCGCACCGCGAAATACTGGCCCGCCCACCAGAAGGTCACCCTCAACGCCCGCATCACCGGCATCAAGGGCGGCGACGGCCTGTACGGGGTCAAGGACTACTCTGCCACCCTCAAGATCGGCGCCCGGCAGATCAGCAAGGTCGACACCAAAAAGCACATGATGTACGTCTACAAAGACGGCAAACGCGTCCAAACCATGCGTATCAGCGCCGGCATGGCCACCACCCGCGAATACACCACCACCTCCGGCGTCCACCTCACCATGGAACGCGGCAACCCCGTCCGCATGATCTCCCCAGGCCGCAAAAAGGGCGACCCCGGCTACTACGACGTCATGATCGACCACGCCGTCCGCATCTCCAACTCCGGCGAATACGTCCACGCCAAGGACAACGTCTGGGCCCAAGGCGTCCGCAACGTCAGCCACGGATGCCTCAACGCCCGCCCCGACCAGGCCCGATGGTTCTACGACAACTTCCAGCGCGGCGACGTCGTCGACATCACTGGCACCACCCGCGAACTCGAATGGAACAACGGCTGGGGCTTCTGGCAACTGCCGTTCAAGGAGTGGAAGAAGGGCAGCGCCCTGAAGAGCAGCAAGGCCTGACATGACCCACCCCAGCACCCTCCCGCGCATCCGCGACGGCCGCGACGGCGACGTCCCCCTCGTCTTGAGCATGTTCGACAGCGCCGTCGCCTGGCTCACCGCCCAAGGACGCACCGGCCAATGGGGCAGCAGCCCCTTCACCGGCAACCCACGCCGCACCCGCCAGGTCACCGGCTGGCTCGAACTCGGCGGCATGCGCATCGCCGAAGTCGACCACCACCCCGCCGGCTGCCTCGTCGTCGGCGGCGCCCACGACTACGTCACCCCCGCCACCGAACCCGAGCTCTACATCCAGGCCCTCGTCACCGACCGCCGCTACCACGGCCACGGCGTCGGCCGCGCCCTGCTCGACCGGGCCGCCACCGAAGCCGCCGAACGCGGCGTCGGCCTGCTGCGCGTCGACTGCTACGCCGGCGACGACGGCCGCCTGGTCGCCTACTACGAAAACTGCGGCTTCACCCGCACCGCCCCCTTCACCGTCGGGGAATGGCCCGGCATGCTCCTGCAGCGCCGCATCTGACCCCTCGCCCGGTCGCGGCGGGCCGGCCTGCGGGGCACGCGGTTTGGAGCAGATCTTGATCTGTGTCATGGTGAAGCCATACGCCCGATATCGGAATTCCTGCCGGACAGCGCCTCATCCTGGGCCCACTGGAGATCAGCCTGTCCCGCCGAGAGGTCCCGCTTCCCGGCCAGCACGTTCGCTGGCTCCTGGCCGTGCTGCTGCTGTCACGGGGGGAGCCGGTCGCCGAAGGCCAGCTCCTGAGCCACGTCTGGGGCACCTCCGAGGTCAGCCTGCGGGCTCTGCTCACCAGCGTGTCGCGGCTGCGATCGTGGTTGCGCGACCACACGGGGATGACCGAGGCGGTCAAGTACACCAGGTCCGGCGGCTACGTCCTCGACCTGGACGCGCGCCATGTGGACGCGGCCCGCTTCCTCGGCCGCTACCGCGCCGCCGCTCGCGAGCCGGACCCCGCGCTCGGGCTCGACCTGCTGTTGCGGGCGCTCGGGCAGTGGCGCGGGCTCGTACTGGAAGGAGCCCCGGAGGAGGTCCGCACGCACGCGGGGATCCGCCGGCTGCAGACCGCCCGGGCCGGCTGCGCGGCCAGGGCCGCCGACCTGGCGCTGCACACCAGCCGGCCGGAGGCGGCCCTGCCGCACGTGCGGGAGGTCGCCGCGGACATGCCGTACGAGGAGCCGCTCCAGACCCGGCTGATCAGGCTGCTCGGCGCCACCGGCCGCAGAGCCGAGGCGTTGCGCTGCTTCGAGGAGATCCGGCGCAGGCTGGCCGACGAACTCGGCGTCGACCCCTCCGACGAGCTCCGCGCCACGCACGCGGAGCTGCTGCGCGAGCATCGGCCCGCCCCCGAGCCCGCGGCACAGACCCCGCCCGAGCGGGCCCGGCCGGTGGCAGCCGAGCTGCCGATGGACGTGGCGACGTTCACGGGGCGCAGGCCAGAGATCGAGCACCTGTGCGGGTTGCTGGGAGCGGCACGCCAGGAGGGCCCGGTCGACCCGATGACCGAAAGCAGCCTCGGCACCCGCCGCCCCGACGACCCGGGGGAGAGGCCCACACCGTGACCATCGCAAACGGCGCCCGCACCCTCCACGAACACCTCCTACGGCTCCGGCACGACCTGCACACAGAGCCAGAGATCGGACTGACGCTCACCCGCACCCAGCACAAACTCCTCCAAGCCCTCCATGACCTGCCGCTGGAAATCAGCACCGGCAACAAAGCCACATCGATCACCGCCGTGCTACGCGGCGCCCGGCCCGGCCCGACCGTACTGCTGCGCGCCGACATGGACGCACTCGCGCTCCACGAACACGGCGACACCGGCCGGACCTCACGCTTCCCCGGCCGGATGCACGCCTGCGGCCACGACATGCACGCCACGATGCTGGCCGGAGCCGCACGACTGCTCAGCGACCGCCGCCACACCCTCCACGGCAACGTCATCTTCATGTTCCAGCCGGGGAAGGAGAGCCACGCGGGCGCCAGAATCATGATCGAGGAGGGCGTGCTCGACGCCGCCGGCACCCGCCCGGCCGCCGCCTACAGCCTGCACGTGGTCTCCGCGCTGAGCACCATACGCCTGCCGCACCAGGATCCGGTCACCGTCTCGGCCGCCGACTTCCACGCGGGCACCACCCACAACGTGATAGCGGACCAGGCCCGCTTCTCCGTCACCATCCGGTCGCCGGCACCGCGCCTGCAGCGCCAGGCCCAGGACCGCGCCGTACGGCTGCTGCGCGACATCGCCGCCGCCCACGACCTGACCGTGGACATCGACACCGCCTCCGCCTACCCACCCACCGTCAACGCCGAACACGAGACCGCGTTCGTCCACACAGTGGCCCGCGACTTCTACAGCCAGGAGCGCACCACGCTCGCCGCCCAACCCTCCATGGCCGCCGAGGACGTCTCCTTCGTGCTCGAAGAGATCCCTGGCGCGGTCGCGGTGCTCGGCGCCTGCCCCGCCAACCACCCCCCGTACGCCACCTTCGACGACGCCGTGCTGACGGACGGCGCCGCCATGTACGCCGAACTGGCCGCCCGCCGGACGGCGTTACCCACCTGAAAACCCACACCGCCCGGCACCGCCCGATGAGAACGCCGTGAAAACGAGGTGTGATCGACCGCTGACATATTCGCCCCGACGGGCACTCCAACCCTCCGACGGGCGGACCGACGATGAGGCCAGGCAGAGTCCTACTCGTGAACGACAACCTGCCGGCGCGCAGCGGGCTGCGATCGATCCTCTCCCGGCAGTCCGACCTCCAGGTCGTGGGCGAGGCCGACAACCTCACCCAGGCCGGCCGGATCTTCGTCCAGGCCAGACCCGACCTGTTCGTCGTGGACTCCCCGTCGGTCACCACCCAGACCCTGGACACGGTCCGGTTCATGACCGACCGGCCCTCGCGCGTGCCGGTCCTCATCGTCACCGCCGACCCCGCCGGCCTCCAACTGGACCTGCTCCGGCTCGGCTGCTACACCCTGCCCCAACGGCAGCTCACCGCCACCGAACTGATCGCCGCCGTGCGCCGGATCATCGCGGGTTACGCCATCGTGGACCGCCGCAACGCGGGATACCTGGCGAGCGCGTTCACACCCCGCCACGACGACGACGTCGAAGCGCACACGGCCCAGACCCTCACCAGACGCGAGCAGGAAATCACCGGCCTCATCGCCCAAGGACTGTCGAACACCGACATCGCCGATGTCCTGGGCATCGCCCACTCGACCGTCAAGGGCCACGTGAAAGAGATCTTCCGCAAGCTCGGCCTGCGCAACAGAGTCCAGGCCGCCCTCTACCACCACACACACATCAGCGGCGATCCGACCGACGGGCCCACCCGGACGTCACCACCCGCACCCCCGCGCCCGCAGCCGCGCACCAACCGGACGCCCGCCTCACACCAGCGCCAGCTGCGCCGCCCGCGGCCGCCGCGGCCCCGCCTCCGGCGCCCCGCACCCCATCCCGTACATCTGGCACAACTGCGCGATCTGCCCCGTGATCCGCCGCTCATAATCCGGCGACGGCATCCCCGCCCGGTCGTACAGCTCCTCATAACGCTCCACCAGCTGCGGATGCGCCCCCGCCAGCCACTCCCCATACCACGAGCGCGTCCCCGGCGGCAGCCGCAACACCACCGGCTCCACCGCCCGCGCCCCCGCCGCCGCGATCCGCCGCACCGTGGCCCCCAGCTGGTCGGCCGCGTCACTGAGCAACGGCAGCACCGGCGCCATCAGCACCCGGCACTCCACCCCGGCCTCCACCAGCGCCGACACCAGCTCAAGCCGCGCCTGCGCGGTCGGCGCACCCGGCTCCACCGCCCGCCGGATCCGCTCGTCCACGAACGCGATCGACACCGCCACCCGCGCCCCGGCCCGCGCCAGCAACCCCGCATCACGCAACACCAGCGCGCTCTTGGTGTAAACGGTGAACGGCACCGCCGCCTGCGACAGCGCCCCGATCACCCCCGGCATCAGCCGATACGTCTCCTCGGCCGCCTGATAACAGTCGCCGCTGACCCCCACCGCCAGCTCCTGACCGTCCCAGCGCACCAGCTCCGCCCGCAACCTGGCCACCGCGTTCGGCTTCACCACGATCCGCGTGTCGAAATCACGCCCCGCATCCAGCCCCAGCCGCCCATGACCCGCCCGGGCACCACAACCACGGCAGGCATGCGCGCACCCACGATAGGGGGACAGGGCCCACTGCTGGGCGATGCCCGCGGTCTGCGGCACCCGCTCGATCATCGTGCGGGCCTGCAACTCGTAGAAACCATCACGCACCACCGCACGCCGCTCGATCAGCGGACGCTCATCAGCGGCCTCGTCGACAAGCGCAAGCGCGTCCCAACCCACACCGACCAATGGAACACGCATTCGACAGCCTTTTCAAGCTGTTCCGCCAACCACACCGCCCCCGGACCGGATCCGGCACCCCAGCTAAACTGGCACGAACGTACCACTTTACGTCTGGGGGACCCCCATGCCCTGGCTCCTGCTCGCCCTCGCCATCACCACAGAAGTCCTCGCCACCACCGCACTCAAACTCAGCAACGGCCTCACCCACCCCGGCTGGACCATCACCGTCGCCGCCGGCTACATCACCTCCTTCACCCTCCTGGCCCAAGCACTCAAACTCCACCTCGACATGGGCACCGCCTACGCCATCTGGGCCGGCGCCGGCACCGCCGCCATCGCCCTCATCGGCGCCGCCTTCATGGGAGAGACCCTCACCCCAACCAAGATCGGCGGTATCCTCCTCATCATCGGCGGCGTCGTCATCCTCAACCTCGCAGGTGGCCATTGAACCCGGACCAGAACCCCACCCAAGCAGGGGAGCGGCCCCAACCACACCCGCCCACCCAAGCACGCGGACGCCGCCGCCGCGCCACCCTCCTGGCCTCCGCCGTCCACCTCCTCACCCAAGGCGGCTTCGCCGCCGTCACCCACCGAGCCGTCGCCCACCACGCCAACCTCCCCCTCGCCGCCACCACCTACTACTTCGCCTCCCGCGACCAACTCCTCGCCGAAGCCTTCGCCCAACTCGTCGAAACCGAACTCACCACCACCCGCACCTGGATCACCGACCACGGCCTCACCGCCCTCACCGACCAGATCGCCACCGCCGACCGCACCCGCCAACTCGGCCTCTGGGAGCTCTACGTCCACGCCGGCCGCGACCCCGTCCTCCAGCAGATCGCCCGCCGCTGGGCCGACGGCTGCATCCGCATCATCGCCGACACCCTCCACCTGTCCGAGACCGACACCCGCGTCCGCCTCCTCTACACCACCCTCAGCGCCCTCTGGCTCGAGCAAGTCGTCGAACAACGCCCCCTCGACGAGGCCCGCACCCTCCTCACCCTCGCCGTCACAACCGCCGAAAACGCATTGCCGCCCCCCTGACCCCTCCCTACACTTCCTCCGTGCTCAAACCCCACTACCCGATCACCACCGACCGCCTCCACCTACGCCCCTTCACCCCCGACGACCTCGACGCCGTCCACGCCTACGAATCCCGCCCCGACGTCGCCCGCTACCTCTACTGGGAACCCCGCGACCGCGACGCCACCCAAACCTTCCTCGACAAAAGAGCCACCCGCACCGCCCTCCACGACGAAGGCGACGCCATCGACCTGGCCATCACCCTGCGCAACACCGGCCAACTCATCGGCCAAACCCTGCTCATCTGGACCAGCAGACAACACCGCCAAGGCGAAATCGGCTACATCCTCCACCCCGACCACCACGGCCACGGCTACGCCCCGGAAGCCGCCCGCGAAATGCTCCGCCTCGGCTTCGACGACCTCGGCCTCCACCGCATCACCGGCCGCCTCGACGCCCGCAACACCGCCTCCGCCCGCGTCCTGGAAAAACTCCACATGCGCCGCGAAGCCACCCTCATCGACAACGAATACGTCAAAGGCGAATGGACCAGCGAAACCATCTACGCCATCCTCCACGCCGAATGGACGCCATGAACCCCATCCACCACCTCGCCCTGCAAACCGACTGGGAAGGCGCCCAGAAAGCGGGGGAGTACCGCATCTCCACCCTCGGCCACACCCTCGACGAGATCGGCTTCATCCACTGCAGCCGCGACCAGACCCAGCTACGCGGCGTCCACACCACCTTCTACGCCCACGTCACCGAACCCCTGCTCATCCTCGACATCGACCCCACCGGCCTCGACATCCGCCTCGAAAACGGCTTCCCCCACCTGTACGGGCCCCTGCCCATCACCGCCGTAACCGCCGTACACCCCTGGTGACACCACAGGAAAGCAGGACGGCCGCGGGGGAGCGGCCACTCACCCCAACCCGCGCCAAACCGGCCTCACAGCCAACCCCCCCGCCCGCACAATGGGCCCATGGACACCCGAACCGCCGCCCAACGCTTCGCCGACACCTGGCAACACGGCTGGACCCACCACGACACCGCCGCCATCATCGCCCTCTACCGCGACGACGCCGTCCACACCAGCATGCCCTTCCGCCCCCCACACCAGGGCAGACAAGCCATCGCCGACTACATCCAATGGTCATTCGCCGGCGAAACCGACCCCCACGTCACCTTCGCCGACCCCATCGTCGACGGCGACACGGCCGCCATCGAATTCCGGGTCCACGCCCACGACAACGGCCGCCCCATCACCCTCGCAGGCTGCGTCTTCGCCCGCTTCGACCCCGACGGCCTCGCCACCGAGACCCGCGACTACTGGCACACCACCGACGGCCACTCATAACCCCGACAGCACCACACCCGGCCCGCACGACCGGTCACCCCGCACCCCCGCACGGGGGAGAACACACCGAAACGATCAGCGCACCACCCGCAGCGGCGTCCGCACCGGCATCTGCACAGGAGCCACCGGCGCCGGAGCCGGCTCCGGACGCGCCATCTGCTGCGTCTGCTGCTGGGCCTGCTCCTCGGCACGCCGCTCCGCGCACCCACCCGCGCAATAACCGTTCGTCAGAATGAGACGACCCCGCAGCGCCGTGTACGCCTCCTTGCCCGTCGCAGGAACGACCCCCTGACACACCGGGCATAACACCGACTGGCTCCCCACGTGCTGCTCCTCTCGCGGCGCGAATAGCAGGACTTCCAGCTTAAAACCACACCTCGCGCCAAGGACAGCGAATCGACAGAACGTCAAACTCTCCGTAAGCATCCAGGGGAGCCCGCCACACCACCGCACCGAACCCCAAAACCCCCGCTCAACCCCCGAAACCGGCCCCCGCCACACCACCCGGGACACCGCCGCGCCGCCGGGAAAAAAATCCCATCAGACCCACCGGTCCCACCCGCCGAGGGGAGCGGCGGACCCCTTCCGAAAGCGGCTACTTGACATAATGTTCATTATCAAGCAAACGGCATGAACCGTCCGAGCGCGGGCAGACGCTTTAACATGCCTGCCCTGGAGATCACAACCCCCGGTCTCGTCGCACTCACAGGCGTGATCACCGCCTTGGCCATCTGGCTGATCATCCTGGCCGCCCGGCTCACCAGGAACCCGCGCAACCGGCCCGGCGTCAGCATGGACATGGTTGATCAAGCTCGTGAGCTCAAGTCGCTCGGCCAGATCCAGGAAGCCGTGTTCTTCGTACGCGGTGAGACCGGCATGAGCCAGCGGGCCGCCGCCCGCTTCGTCAACCGCCTCTGACCCCCTCCCGGCCCCGACCTCGACATTTACTCCCATACCGAACAGAAGCTGAATTCTGTTTGGTATGGGATATAAAGCAGCAAACAGCGCTTAAAGGGCGTAAGCGCCCGGACGGGCCATCCCCCCGCCGGTCCATGCCCGACCGCCGCCCACCGTCGGTCGCGGCCGAGGCCGTGCGCCCGCGAGTGCCGCTGCGGGTCGCGTGGGGTCGTGGCGCCTCATTCGAGGGCCGCTCCCCCGGGGTTGGAGCTCCGGGATGGGGGTTTCGGTTCGGGTGTCACGCACGGTCGCGTTCCCACCACAGGTGGATGTTTCGGGCAAAGTAGGTCAATTAGGGCTGGTCAGGGCGGGTTTTTGTCCGGAACTGTCACCACCAGTCGACGATTCGTGTCAGCATCAAAGGTATGTATGGGCCAAATGGGGCTGTCTTAAATGCATGGGGCCGAAGGGAACGCCCCTCCCGCTGAGCAGTCCCCCGCCCCCGAACCCGTGTCGTTCCCCTTGCCTGGAAAGAAGTCCCCCGTTGCGTATCTTGCTGCTGTGCTCCTCGTTCAACGGCCTGACCCAGCGTTGCTGGCTGGAGCTGCGCCGGGCCGGTCATGACGTCGGTGTCGAGCTGGCCGTGTCGGAGCAGGCGATGGTGGAGGCGGCCGAGCTGGCCAAGCCGGATCTGGTGATCTGCCCGTTCTTGAAGGAGCGGGTGCCTGAGCGGCTGTGGCAGGCGCATCGTACGGTGATCATTCACCCGGGTCCTCCTGGGGACCGGGGGCCGTCGTCGCTGGACTGGGCGATTTTGGAGGCCGAGTCCGAGTGGGGGGTGACGGCGTTGCAGGCGGTGGAGGAGATGGACGCGGGTCCGATCTGGGGTTTCCGGACGTTCGCGATGCCGTCGGAGGCGCCGCGTAAGTCGGCGTTGTACAACGGGCCGGTGGCGGATGCGGCGGTGGAGTTGGTGGTGGAGGTGGTGGCCAAGGCGGCGGATCCGTCGTTCGTGCCGGCGCCGTTGGATTACCGGTCGCCGGAGGTGCGGGGGCGGTTGCGGCGGGCGATGCGGCACTCCGATCGGGAGTTCTCGTGGGAGGAGTCGACGGAGGAGATCGTTCGGCGGGTGCGGGCGGCTGATGGTGCGCCTGGTGGGCGGTCGGTGTTGTGTGAGGTTCCGGTGCGGGTGTTCGACGTGTATCGGGGTCCGGAGCTGGGTGGGCGGCCGGGTGAGGTGGTGGCGCGGCGTGAGGGCGCGGTGCTGGTGAACACCGGTGATGGTTCGGTGTGGGTGGGGCATGTGCGGTTGGAGCAGGAGGGGTCGATCAAGCTTCCGGCGGCGTTGGCGTTGGGTGATCGGGTGGCTTCGGCGCCGGAGCGTTCGGGGTACAGCGAGATCACGTATGACCGTAGTGATGGTGTGGGGGTGGTGAGTTTCGACTTCTACAACGGGGCGATGTCGTCGGATCAGTGCCGGAGGTTGGCGTCGGCGTTGCGGTATGCGGTGGCGCAGGACACGAAGGTGCTGGTGGTTCGGGGTGGGGAGACGTTCTCCAACGGTATTCATCTGAATGTGATCGAGGCGTCGCGTCAGCCGGAGCTGGAGGCGTGGATGAACATCAATGCGATCAACGGGGTGTGCCGGGAGATCGTGGGGTGTACGAGTCAGCTGGTGGTGACGTCGATCGGGGGGAATGCGGGTGCCGGTGGGGTGATGATGGGTCTGGGGGCGGACCGGGTGATCATCCGGGATTCGGTGGTGTTGAATCCGCATTATCGGACGATGGGGTTGTTCGGGAGTGAGTTCTGGACGTATGTGTTGCCGCGGCGGGTGGGGGCGGAGACGGCGCGGCGGTTGACGCGGCAGGCGTTGCCGGTGGGTGCTGCCGAGGCGGTGGAGTTGGGGTTGGCGGATCGGATGCTGGGGGGTTCGCGGTTGGACTTCGAGCGGCGGGTGCTGGAGTACGCGGAGCGGTTGGCGGTGGATCCGGGTTATGATCGGCTGCTTGCGGGTCGGCGGCAGGTTCGGGAAGTGGATGAGCGGCGTAGGCCGTTGGACGCGTACCGGGCTGAGGAGCTGGCGGAGATGAGCCGGGACATGTTCGACGATCGGCATGAGTTCCGGGCGGCGCGGCGGGGGTTCGTGCATAAGGTGCGGGCGCAGGCGACTCCGGAGCATTTGGTGCGTCTTGGTGGGTTGTCCGGCGCGTCGGCGTCTGCTGGGGCTGGGGCATCTCATATGTGAGATATGGTCTCGTGTTGTGTCAGATGATTACCTTGTACGGATCGGCCGGTTGATCCGGGATGCGCGCCAGCATCGTGGTTGGACCCAGCTGCAGCTGGCGGATGCTCTGGCGACGTCGCAGAGCGCGGTCAACCGGATCGAGCGCGGCAACCAGAACATCAGTCTTGAGATGATCGCCCGAATCGGTGAGGCGCTCGACAGCGAGATCGTCTCGCTGGGCTATGCGGGGCCGATGCATCTGCGGGTGGTGGGCGGTCGCCGGCTGTCGGGCAGCATCGACGTCAAGACGTCGAAGAACGCGTGCGTGGCGTTGTTGTGCGCGTCGTTGCTGAATTCGGGGCGGACGATCCTGCGCAAGGTGGCGCGGATCGAGGAGGTCTACCGGATCCTGGAGGTGCTGGCCTCGATCGGGGTGCGGGCCCGGTGGATCAACGAGGGCAGCGATCTGGAGATCGTTCCTCCGGCCCGGCTGGAGCTGGAGGCGATGGACACGGAGGCGGCGCGCCGTACCAGGAGCGTGATCATGTTCCTGGGGCCGCTGATGCACCGTACGGAGCAGTTCCAGATCCCCTATGCGGGGGGCTGTGATCTGGGGACGCGTACGGTGCAGCCGCACATGTCGGCGCTGAAGCATTTCGGGCTGGACATCACGGCGACGGGTGGCTTCTATCACGCGCGGGTGGATCGGGGGGCGGCGCCGTCGCGGCCGATCGTGTTGACCGAGCGGGGTGACACGGTGACGGAGAACGCGCTGCTGGCGGCGGCGCGGCACGACGGGGTGACGGTGATCCGTAACGCCTCCTCCAACTACATGGTGCAGGATCTGTGCTTCTTCCTGGAGCAGCTCGGGGTGCGCGTGGAGGGGGTGGGGACGACGACGTTGACGGTGCACGGCGTGTCGGAGATCGAGCGGGATGTCGACTACTCCCCCTCTGAGGATCCGGTGGAGGCGATGAGCCTGCTGGCGGCGGCGGTGGTGACGTCGTCGGAGCTGACGATCTGCCGGGTGCCGGTGGAGTTCCTGGAGATCGAGCTGGCGGTGCTCGAGGAGATGGGCCTCGATTGTGATCGGGGGCGGGAGTACGCGGCGGCCAACGGTCGTACGCGGCTGGTGGATCTGACGGTGCGGCCGTCGAAGCTGGTCTCCCCCATCGACAAGATCCATCCGATGCCGTTCCCTGGGCTGAACATCGACAATGTGCCGTTCTTCGCGGCGATCGCGGCTTCGGCGCAGGGGTCGACGTTGATCCATGACTGGGTCTACGACAATCGGGCGATCTATCTGACGGAGCTGACGCGGCTGGGGGCGTCGGTGAAGCTGCTGGATCCGCATCGGGTGCTGGTGGAGGGTCCGACGCGGTGGCGTAGCGCGGAGATGATGTGCCCGCCGGCGTTGCGGCCGGCGGTGGTGGTGCTGCTGGCGATGATGGCGGCGGAGGGCACGTCGGTGTTGCGGAACGTGTACGTGATCAACCGCGGGTATGAGGATCTGGCGGAGCGGCTGAACGCTCTGGGGGCGCGGATCGAGACCTTCCGCGACATCTAGGGCGTCGGTCCCGGGTGGGCGCCTCTGCCTGTGTCGAGGTGCCCGTCCGGGGGCGGTGTTTCTGTCGGTGCCTGCCGCTACCGTCGTGCTTGGTTCGTCGTGGCGCGAGGGAAGGGGTGGCCGGTGCGGCCTGCGGAGCTCGACCGGTTGACGGTGGCGGAGGCGGGTGACCGCTATGTGGAGCTGGTGCGGGCGCGGACGGTGACGGGGGCGTTGTCGTCGTCGACGGCCGAGGTGTATGCGCGGGATGTGGCGACGCTGGTGGAGCTGGCCGGCGCGGATGCGGTGCTGGACGATCTGACGGGCGCGGATGTGGATGCGCTGCTGCTGGCGTTCGCCCGGCGGCCGGATGGGCGGCTGCGTACTCCGAGCGGGGGGCAGTCGCCGTCGTCTCAGGCGCGGTTTCGGCGGTCGATCTCGGCGTTGTTCAAGCATGCGACGCTGGCGGGCTGGGTGCAGATCAATCCGATGACGGCTTCGACGGTGACGTCGAAGGAGCGTGGGGGGTTGCGGCCGCAGCGGCGGGCGTTGACGCGGGAGCAGGCGCAGGGGTTGATCGGGGCGGCGCGGACGTTGGGGGATGTTCCCCCGCCGGAGGGCAAGCGGCGTGATCAGCGTACGGAGTTGCGTGATGCGGTGATCGTGCTGTTGCTGGCGACGATGGGGCCGCGGGTGTCGGAGTTGGTGCGGGCGAATGTGGAGGATTTCTTCACCAACGACGGGGTGCGGTATTGGCGGATCTTCGGCAAGGGCGGGCGGACGCGGGATGTGCCGTTGCCGGATGATGTGGCGGCGGTGTTGCAGGAGTATCTGGCGCGGGGGCGGCCGGCGGCGGCGGAGAAGGCGTTGCTGTTGTCGTGGCGGGGGCGGCGGCTGGCGCGGGGTGATGTGCAGGCGGTGATCGATCGGGTGCAGCAGCGGGTGGATCCTGATCAGCGGCGTTCGGTGACGCCGCATGGGTTGCGGCATACGACGGCGACGCATTTGCTGGCCGATGCGGTGGACATGGATGCGGTGCGGCGGGTGCTGGGGCACAGCGATCTGGCGACGTTGGGGCGGTATCGGGATGAGCTGCCGGGTGAGCTGGAGGTGGCGATGCGTGCTCATCCGTTGTTGCGGGGCCGCTGAGGTCGGGGGGTGCTCCCCCGGTCCGCGGGGTGGATAACTATCCCGGTATTTGTATCCCTGGGTATAGAGTGGGTGTCATGGTACGACCTCCGTTGACCCTCGAGGAGCGGCTGCGTGGCGAGCAGCTGGGCTTGGTGCTGCGCCGGGCCCGTGGCGAGCGCAGCATCGTCGAGGTGGCCGCTGCGGCGGGGATGTCGGCCGAGACCCTTCGCAAGATCGAGACCGGCCGGATCGCCACGCCTGCGTTCTTCACGATCGCCGCCCTGGCCGATGTGCTCGGCATCTCGCTCGATCACCTGGCCACGCGCTCCGCTCCTGCTGCCACCTGACCTGCCGTCCGGCCGGACGATGGTGGTGCTCTCCCCTGCCGTGCTCGCATGCCTATGGCGGTGCCGTCAGCGCGGGGGTCGTGCGGCGGCGGTTTGACCCTGACGCAGGGTCAATCTCTCAGCATGGTCGGCATGACCACGAAAACCAGTGCGATCGAGGTGGCCGGGCTGCGCAAGGCGTACGGCGACCTTGAGGTGATCGCCGGAGTCGACCTGAGCGTTCCCGCGGGCACCGTCTATGCCCTGCTCGGCCCCAACGGGGCCGGTAAGACCACCACGGTGCGGATCCTGTCCACGTTGCTGCCCGCGGATGCCGGGCAGGCCCGGGTGGCCGGGTACGACGTGCGCCGCGAGGCCGAGCGGGTGCGCGCGTCGATCGGGGTGACCGGGCAGTTCTCGGCCGTGGACGAGTTGCTGACCGGGCGGGAGAATCTGCGGCTGATGGCCGCCCTGGGGCATCTGGACCGGCGGCGGGCCGAGAGTGTGGTGGGGCGGTTGCTGGAGCGCTTCGATCTGGTGGGCGCCGCCGACCGGCGCGCGGTGACGTACTCGGGTGGCATGAAGCGGCGGCTGGACCTGGCGATGACCCTGGTGGCGGGGCCGCGGCTGATCTTTCTCGACGAGCCGACCACCGGCCTGGACCCGCGTAGCCGCCGTGACCTGTGGGGCATCGTGCGGGAGCTGGTGGCCGGCGGGGTCACCGTCTTCCTCACCACCCAGTACCTGGAGGAGGCCGACCAGCTGGCCGACCGGATCGGGGTGCTGGACGGGGGCCGGCTGGTCGCCGAGGGCAGCGCGGCCGAGCTGAAGCGGCTGGTCCCCGGCGGTCACATCGAGCTGCAGGTCGCCGATGGCGAGCGGGTGGCGGAGCTGGCGCGCCGGTTGCCCGGAGCGGTCCCGGACGCCGGGGCGCTGACCGTGACCGTGCCGCATGACGGCAGTCTGGCCGCGCTGCGGCGGCTGCTGGACGGGATCGGGGACGACGGCGCGGTCACCGGGCTGGCCGTGCGGACCCCGGATCTGGACGACGTGTTCCTGGCCCTGACCGGCCGCCCCGCCGCCGAGGAGGTGCCGGCATGAGAGGGGTCAGCTATGCCGTGCGTGACTCGGCGACCATGCTGCGGCGCAACCTGAAGCGTATGGCCCGCTACCCGTCGATGACGCTGATGCTGGTCGGCCAGCCGCTGCTGTTCCTGCTGCTGTTCGTCTACGTCTTCGGCGGCACCATGGGCGCCGGCCTGCCGGGGGCTTCGGCGGGGGGCCGCGGCGACTATCTGACGTTCATCACGCCCGGGATCTTGATGATGACGGTGGCGAGCGTGTCCATCGGGACGGCGGTTCTGGTCGCCACCGACATGACGAACGGGATCATCGACCGGTTCCGGACGATGGCCATCGCCAAGGTCTCGGTGCTCACCGGTCACGTGCTGGGCGCGCTGATCCAGACGGCGTTCGCGCTCGTGGTGGTCGTGGGGGTGGCGTTCCTGATCGGTCTGGACAGCGGCGCGTCGGTGATGCAGTGGTCGGGCCTGGCTGCTCTGCTGGCGCTGGTGTCGTTGGCGATGACGTGGTTCGCCGTGGCGCTGGGGCTGGCCAGTCCGGACCCGGAGACCGCGAGCAACCTGCCGACGATCTTCGTGTTGCTGCCGTTCGTGGGCAGCGGGTTCGTTCCGGTCGCGTCGATGCCGTCGGGGTTGCGGTGGTTCGCCGAGCATCAGCCGTTCACGCCGATCATGGACGCCTTCCGCGGTCTGCTGGCCGGGTCGCCGGCGGGGCCGGACGTGTTGTGGGCCGTGGGCTGGTGCGCGGTGATCGGGTCGGCCGGCTATGCGTGGTCGCGGCGCCTCTACCGGACCCGCGCCGCGCGCTAGGAGACTGGGATGATGTTGACCATCGGCGAGCTGGCGTCGTATGCCGGGGTGACGGTGCGCGCGGTGCGGCACTATCACGCCAAGGGGTTGCTGCCGGAGCCGGAGCGGGACCATTCCGGTTATCGCCGGTACGACGCCGGCGCCGTGGTGGAGCTGATCAAGATCCGGACGCTCACCGGGGCCGGGGTGCCGCTGGCGCGGGTGCGGGAGCTGCTGCGGGCCGATGAGGAGGCGTTCGCGGCGGCGGTCGCGGACATCGACCGGCGGCTGCGGGCGGAGATCCGGGAGCGGCAGCGGCTGCGGGAGCGGATCGCCCGGCTCGCTGCCGGGGACCAGCTGGTGCTGCCGCCGGAGGTGGTGGAGTTTCTGGACCGGCTGCGGGCGCTCGGGGTGGATGAGCGGATCGTGGAGGTCGAGCGTGACGGCTGGATCCCGTTGGCGGCGCACTCCCCCGCGCGGGTGGCGGAGTGGGTGGCGCGCAAGCGGGAGCAGCTCGCCGACCCGCAGCTCGTCGACTTCTATCTCACCTTGGGCCGGGCTCTGGACTGGAGCGCCGGGGACCCGAGGCTGGCCGAGCTGGCCGACGAGCTGGCCGCCTACATCACGCGGATGGCCGAGGAGCAGGGTGAGGACTACGTGGACGTGGCGGGGGTCGAGCCGCCGTTCGTCCAGTTGATGGACGATCTGGCGTTCGACTCGGCGCCGCCGGCCCGCCGGCTGATCGAGCTGCTGAAGGAGCGCGGTTGGACGGGCTGGACCCGGCTCGAGCGCGTGGACCCACCACCCGGAGAGGGGCGGCGTTCCCGGTGATGGCGGGCGGGCTCCCGCGGTTGGATCATGACAGCAAGGACGGTTCGTGACCCGGGTACCGGCCAGGGGCTACGGGCGTTGCTTCGTGTCGTCGGCTCCGGCGCCCGGCTCGGTGATGCTGGGGTCGTGGCCTCATCGGTGACGGTGGCGCCGCCGATGGCCTTGCGCCGGGGTCGGCACGTTGAGCACCTTGGCCGGGGACGGCACGAGCCGGAACCGGGCGGTGTGGTGCTGGGCGGCCACCTTGCCCCGGCCGGTGCGGCAGGGCGATCCGGCCGGGGCGGCGCAGGAGGACATCGGGCAGTCGAAGGCTTCCACGCGGGGAAAGTCGTCGTCGCTCACTCGCTTGCGGAGCGGCTGACTGGTCAGGACGTGGGGCCGGACTGCGCGGCAGGACCGTGGATGATCTGTTCCAGGCAGTCGCGGAACAGGTCGTCGACGGTGCGGCCGGCCTGGAAGTACTCTGTCACGCCGGCCATCACGGTGGGGTACGCCGTGGCGTAGGCGGCCATGTCGAAGCCGTCCAGGGCGTCCGCGTCGGGGCGGCCGGCCTGTTCCTCCAGGACGTAGCCGACGGTGAAGCGCAACACCGTCAACACGATCAGGCGAGCCTGCCGCAGGGGAATGCCCCGCTCGACCAGTGTGCTCATCGCCAGTTCGGAGATGGCGGCCATCTTGAGGGACAGCTGGGAGGCCGCGATGATCCGGGCTCCGTCCGGGTGGGCCAGCAGCGCGCGGCGCAGCCGTTCGGCCAGGCCGATCAGCCAGTCGTGCCAGTGCTCCTCCGGCGCGGGCGATGCCAGTTCGGGGAACTGCTGCTCAAGAATCGCCTCGGCGATCGCGGTGACCAGTGCCGCCTTGTTCGGGATGTGCCAGTAGAGGGTCGGCGACTGTACGCCGAGCCGGGCGGCCAGTTTGCGCGTGGTCACGCCGTCGAGACCCTCGGCGTCCAGTAGTGCGACGGCCTCGGTGACGATCCGCTGCTTGTCCAAAGCCAATTCCGGCACCTCCCTTGCGGAGTCTATCAGTGATAGAGTTCTCTATCGGTGATAGAGACTCGCGCGCCAGAGGAGGCAACGATGAGACACCAGCACTCGCTTCGCGACCTGCTGCACTGGGCGACCCATCGCATACCGGGGGTTCCCGCGCACATCGAGCAGCCGGCCGGGCACCAGGGCCAGGTCCGCCACGTCCATGGGTGGCGGCGCTCGCTCACGCACCACCGTTCGCACCACCGTTCGCACCACCACGGGTTCAACCACTCTCCGGCCCGTCCGCCTCGCGTCCTGGCGGCGTGGCAGACGCGGATCGCCCGCTTGTTGGGGCAGGAACTGGGATGAAGGCGGCGGTGCTCCACGAGGCCGGCGGCATCCCGCGCTATGAGGACTTCCCCGATCCGGTGGCCGGCGACGGCGAGGTGATCATCGATGTCAAGGCGGTCGCCGTCGAGAACGTCGACAGGGCGATCGCGGCCGGTACGCACTACGCCAGCGAGAAGTACATCGGCCGGCTTCCGGTGATCCCTGCCTTCGATGGCATCGGCGCCCTCCCGGACGGCACGCTCGTCGGGTTCGGCAACATCCGCCTGCCCTACGGCGCGCTCGCCGAGAAGACCGTGGTGCCCCAGGGCTCCTACATGCCGATCCCCGACGGCATCGACCCGGCCGTGGTAGCGGTGATGGCCTCGGCCGTCACCGCGATGTCGATGAAGACGGCCGCGGGGTTCGTTCCCGGGGAGACGGTGCTGGTGCAGGGCGCCACCGGGGTCGCCGGGCGGCTCGCGGTCAAGGTGGCCCGGCTGCTGGGCGCCGGCCGGATCGTGGCCACCGGCCGCGACGACAACCAGTTGCGCGAGGTGCAGGCCATCGGAGCCGACACGGTGATCAACACCGCGGTCTCCGACGAGGCGCTGGCGCAGGCGTATCTCGACGCCAGGGGGGACGGCTACGACGTCGTCGTGGACTACCTGTGGGGCAGGCCCAGCGAGATCCTGCTGCGCGCCCTGGTGCCGCGGTCGTTCGCGTTCGGCAAGCCGACCCGGGTGGTCCAGATCGGCGAGTCGGTCGGCACCGAGGTCGCCATCGCCGGGTCGAGCCTGCGCACCTCCGGCGTGGAGATCTACGGCGCGGCCAAGAGCCTCGACCCGCAGACCATGGACGAGGTGTACCAGCAGGTCGTGACGTGGACGCGGTCCGGCGAGCTCACCTTCGAGGTGGAGAAGGTCCCGCTGAGCGACATCGCGACCGCCTGGCAGCGAACCGACCTCAAAGGCAGGCGACTCGTCGTGATGCCATGACCGGCCCGCATCCACGACACACCAGCGATGATCACCGGTCAGCGTTCCGGCGCCGTCCCCACCCACGACGTCGACGGACTCGTCTCCGAGCGGCGGTGACTGGCTCCAGCGGCCGCAGGCCACGATCCGGGACCCCACGAGGCGATCACCTAGCGGCCCTGGGCGGCCGGGATGGGGCGTGACCCGGCAGAGACAGCCGGGCCACATCCTCCTCCCTTCACCGGCACCCGGCGATGACGACGACGACATGGAGCGTCAGGCACGCCCACGGCTCGAGGCGGGACGGCCTGGCTGCGGACGAACTGCTCGATCGGGTCACCCTCGCCATGGAGCGGCCGGGATCGAGCGATGGGCCGTCAGGTCCGGGCCGTCCGCTCCGCGTTCACCGCCTGGACGGCCTCGTGGATGTGCTGCCTGCTCCCCAGGTCGAGCACGGCCTGGGCGAGAAGGGTGTCGGTGGCGTCGCGCCGCGTCTCATCGGCGGGAATGTCCAAATAGGCCAGCACCACCTCCTGATCGTCGAGGTAAGGCAGCAAGGGCCAGGCGTACGGGGTCGCACTCGTACCTTCTGCCGCGCCCAGGACGGCCTCGTCCGCGACGCCCCGCAGCGCCATCGCGGCCTTGAGACAGCAGCGTTTCGCCTGGTCGATGATCTGCGCCAGGCGGTTGAGCGCGGGCACCGTGGCGCGCCCGGCGTCGTTCTGCTGGGCGCGCGCGGAGGGGTCGAAGTTCGCGCGCAGGTCCTCGCATTCGAGTTGCAGGTCCTCCAGGGTCGTGATGATGGAGTCCAGTCGCCGGCTGACGTCGGCGTGCCGCTTGGTCCTGGCGTCGGTCTGCGGTGGTGACGTGGCGAGGTCCTGGCAGGAGTCGTACGCCTGGCTCAGCGCGGTGACGGCCTGCGGCATCTCCGCGCTCGCCTTTTTGACGGGCGCGGAGGCGCCGGCCTCCGGGAAGCCGTTCAGGGTGCCCAGGCATTGGCCGGCGTCACGCAGATGGGCCAGCGCCCAGGCCAGCGGTTCGGCGCCGGCCTGCTCGGGCAGCGGGTCACGCCGGGCGCCGCGGCGATGGACGGCGTCCAGGCCGCTGTGCCCGGCGGCGGTCACCCAGCCCCTGGACAGGTCGAGCTTGCTGCGCAGCCGGCCGCGTACGGCCTCGGCGATGGCCACCGGGTCGCCGGTCACTTCTGCCCCTTTTCCGCTTCTGCTGCGTGCTTGTTCATCCGGTCCTTGAACAGCGGGTCGTCCCGCTCGCTGTTCCAGATGGGCAGGTCGGCCATCATGCCGTTCAGTTCCTCGACGGTTTGCTGACCGAGGGGCAGGCCGTTCACCGCCGCGAGGTCGGCGACCAGCAGGGGAAGCTGGACCCTGTTCTCGGTGGGTGCGACGATGTCGGTCGCTATCTCGAAGAGCTTGCGAGCGCCGTCGTAGGGCTCATCAGTGGCGACCTCGGTGTCCTCGGAGTCATCGGATCTCTGATCGTGGGCCGTCGCGAGTTGCCGGTCCAGGCCGCGCCCGTACATTTCTTTCAAGGTCCACAGCAGCTGCCTGGGAGGCACCCGGGGGCCGAGCCTGGCCACGTGGATGAGCCAATATTTCACGGCGGAGTACAGGGCATCTTCCCGTTCCGTCCGCTCGCCGAAGATCGCCTGGTACAGATCGATGGGTGCGTTGAGCAAGGCGTTCCAGTGGGTGGCGGGCCTGGTCTGAGTCGACGCCAGGGAGGGCGGCGGGATCCGTAAGCTCCTGCCGGGGCCCGCCGAGGCGGAGTTGAACACGAAGTCCGCCACCTTGACCAGAAAAGAGCTGTTCGTTGCGGCCAGCTCGAAGAGGTCATTCATATCGAGAAAGGGCAGAAGATGCGACTCTGACACATCCCTGAGCGACATCAGTTCCGCCAGGGTGCTCGGCGGCGGTCTGTTCGCAGACAGTGCGTCCCGCTTGGTCTTGACCAGGGCACGGATGGGCTCACCCTGCTCGCCTGCCGCCTCTTTGGTCCTCTTGGGGGACGGGCTCCGGCTTCCCCGTTTCTGGTTGCCTCTCTTCATGCGGTCCAATGTCGTAGGGCGTCCCGGGCGCGCCTACTAGCCGGCCCGCCAGTTTCGCGGACCGGGCGCGGCCGATTCCGGACATGTCGCCGGACGGACCCGGATGGGCGCCGGAACCGGGGTCCAGTCAGATGGTGCGCACCTCCACCTCGTCGGTGAACGACCAGGCGCTGCCGGCCGGCTCGACGGTGATCCGGACGTAGCGGGCGGTGGTGTTCAGGCCGAGGAGACGGTACGTACGGGTCCGGCCGGCAATCGTGATCTTGGGTTTTGGCCTCATCGAGCACTTCACAGGCTCTGGGCCCAGCGGCGAAGCTCGGTGACGGCCTCGTCGGGGGCAAGGGAGCCGCGTTCCAGGTGAACCTCCTGAAGATGCCGGATCGCGGCCCCCACCAGCGGGGACGACGGGATGCCGAGCACCTCCATCACCGCCCTGCCGTCGAGTACGACGGGGACATCGTCACGCCTGACGTACCTGTCACGTTCGGCGGCGGCGCGGGCATCGGCCTCCTGCTTCGCACGGCGCGCCGCCTCCCAGGCGTCGTAGTCGGCGGCGTCCAGGGCACGCACGCACGCCCGGCGCCACCCCTCCATGTCGCGCTCCTGCCCGAAGCCGACCGCGTCGAAGAGGTCCAGCGCAGCCGTCCCGACCGCTCCGAGGCGCGCGAGCACGGCGTTGATCGGCCAGTCCTCGCACGGTCCCGCAGTCCCAGGGATCCAGGCGTGCTCGGGACCCCAGGTCTGACGGCCGTTCTCCCACAGGGCAGCGGTCTGGCTGCCGTCACCACCCCAGAAGTCCGCCTCCACGTAAGCGACTCGACCGCCGCGTGACCAGTCCTCCAGCCTCTCGGCGAACGCCGGCGACATCCACCTGAACGGCCCGGCCTCCTGCCGTACGTCGGTCAGCTCGTTGAAAATCTCGTCGGTAACCGGCAGCAGCCCCAAGCGTTGCCGAAGCGGCACCACCACAGCCCGCGGCACGTCATCCGACAGGAACCGGAGATGGTCGAAGTCACCGACAACACCGCGCAGCTCGTACGACATGCCCGCACCCTAGATCGGGCAGCGGCATAGAATCAGCACATTTCATAGGTCGGACGTCGCGGTGTCGACCATCTTCAACGGGCGTGCACGGCTCAGTGCGGCCGGAGCCGATGTCGTTCTTCAGCGCCGTTCTTCAGCGCCGTTCTTCAGCGCCGTTCTTCAGCGCCGTTCTTCAGCGTCGTTCTTCAGCGTCGTTCTTCAGCGTCGTTCTTCAGCGTCGTTCTTCAGTGCCGGGTGCCGCCGTCAGGGCTGGGTACGCCGGGTCGGGTGAGGCGTTCGGGATCGACGATCTTGTCGTAGAGGTCCGCGGAGATGCCGCATTGCAGCGCCGCTTCCTTGAGCGGCAGGCCCTTGTCGAGGGCGTGGTGGGCGATGTGGGCGGCCCGGTCGTAGCCGACGACGGGGCTGAGCGCGGTCACCATCATGATCGAGTGCTCGATGTTGTGGTGCAGCGTCTCGGTGTTCAGCCGGGCCCCTTCGACCAGGTAGGTGCGGAAGTGGTCCATCATGTCGGCCAGGATGCGCGCCGAGTGCAGCACGTTCCTGATGATGACGGGGCGGAAGGCGTTCAGCTCGAAGTTGCCCTCACCGCCGGCCATCGAGACGGCGGTGTCGTTGCCGGCCACCTGGACGGCGACCATCAGCATGGCTTCGGCCTGGGTCGGGTTGACCTTGCCCGGCATGATCGACGAGCCCGGCTCGTTGGCCGGCAGGATCAGCTCGCGCAGGCCGGTACGGGGTCCGGAGCCCAGCCAGCGCAGGTCGTTGGCGAACTTGAACAGCGGCACGGTCAGGGTGCGCAGAGCCGCCGAGGCGCGAACCAGGTCGTCGCAGGAGGCCTGGGCGGCGAACTTGTTGGGCGCGCTGACGAAGGGCCGCCCGGTGAGCTCGGCGATCTGCGCGGCCACCTGTTCGCCGAACTGCGGCGGGGTGTTCAGGCCGGTGCCGACCGCGGTGCCGCCGACGGCCAGCCGGTACAGGCCGGTACGGGTGCGTTCGAGGTGGTCGATGGCGTCGCCGAGCTGGGCGGCGTAGCCGGACCATTCCTGGCCGACGGTCAGCGGGGTGGCGTCTTCCAGATGGGTGCGCCCGATCTTGACCACGTGCGCCCATTCCCGGCTTTTGCTCTCGGCGCTGTCGCGCAGCCTGGCGGCGGCGGGCAGCACGTGGTCGTCGATGGCCTGGGCGGCGGCGATGTGCATGGCGGTGATGAAGGTGTCGTTGGACGACTGGCCCATGTTCACGTGATCGTTCGGGTGGATCGGATCCTTGCTGCCCAGCCGCCCGCCGACGAGCTGGATCGCCCGGTTGGAGATCACCTCGTTGACGTTCATGTTGGATTGGGTGCCCGAGCCGGTCTGCCACACGTACAGCGGGAACTCGCCGTCCAGGTCGCCGCGGATGACCTCGTCGGCGACGCGGCTGATCAGGTCGGCCTGCCACCGGGGCAGGCGGCCGGCGCGGGCGTTGACGATCGCGGCGGCCTTCTTGATGTAGCCGTAGGCGTGGTAGACGGCTTTGGGCATGCGGTCGTCGCCGATGTCGAAGTGGATCAGCGACCGTTGGGTCTGGGCGCCCCAGTAGTGCCCGGCCGGGACCTCGATCTCGCCGAGCGAGTCGCTTTCCGTCCGGGTGCCGCTCTCGTGCAGCCCGATCGGCACGTCCCGGACCCGTGGCGTGCTCATCGCCCGTTCCCGCGGATCGCGCGGTAGGCCGGCTGCCACATCGCCTCGTGGACCTGCTGCACCGTGTCGCGCAGCGTGGTGCGGGCCAGGTGCTCCTCGGCCGCCCGGTTGGCGACGGCCACGGCCACCGTGGCCGAGACCTCGCGCAGATTGTCCACCTGGGGCAGCAGCGAGGCTCCCGGGGCCGAGACGTCGACCATGCCGGCGACGGCTTCGGCGGCCGCCTGCAGCATGCCGGAGCTGACCCGGCGGGCTCGCGAGACCACCACGCCCAGCCCCAGCCCTGGATACAGCAGGGCGTTGTTGGCCTGGGCGATGACGTAGGTGACGGTCTTGTGGGTGATCGGCTCGACCGGGATGCCGGTGGCGATCAAGGCGCGGCCGCCGGTCCAGCGGATCAGGTCGGCGGGCATCGCCTCGATGCGTTCGGTCGGGTTGGAGATCGGGAAGATGATCGGCCGCTCGACCTGCGCGGCCATCGAGCGCACGATCTCCTCGGTGAACGCGCCGTGGACGGTGGAGGTGCCCAGCAGCATGGTCGGCTTGACCCGCCGGACGACCTCGGCCAGCGAGATGCCGTGTTCGTCCCGGGACCAGCCGGCGACCTCGTCGCGGGGGCGGGCGTAGGGCTGCTGGTAGTCGCGCAGGCCGGTCATGTCGTCGATGAGCAGGCCCTGCTTGTCGATGGGCCAGATCCGCCGGGTGGCGGTGTCGTGGTCCAGGCCGTCGCGGATCATCGCGTCGCGCAGCTGGTCGGCGTTGCCGATGCCGGCGGTTCCGGCGCCGAAGATCACGATCCGCTGGTCGCGCATCGGTGTCGCGGAGACGCGGACGGCGCCGAGCATGGCGGCCAGCACGATGGCGCCGGTGCCCTGCATGTCGTCGTTGAAGGTGCAGATGCGCTCGGTGTACTTCTCCAGGATCCGCCGGGCGTTGGAGGGGCCGAAGTCCTCCCAGTGCAGCATGGCGCCGGGGAACATCCGGGTGGCCGTGGTGACGTAGGCGTCGATGAAGTCGTCGTAGCGCCGCCCCCGTACGCGCGAGTGCCGGTTGCCGACGTAGGCGGGGTCGTTCAGCAGCGCCTCGTTGTCGGTGCCGACGTCGAGGGCGACCGGGATGACGCGGGCGGGGTCGATGCCCGCGGCGGCGGTGTAGACGGCCAGTTTGCCGGCCGCGATGCCGGCCCCGCCGCCCACTCCCCAGTCGCCGATGCCCAGGATCTCCTCGGCGTCGGAGGCCACGATGAGATCGACGTCGTCCGGGCCCAGCTGGAGGCTCTGGAACGCCCGCTCGATCCCGTCCACGTCGTCGATCGACAGGTACACCCCTCGCGGGCGGCGGTACTCGTGGCTGTAGGTGCGGATCGCCTCGGCCACCGTGGGGTCGTAGACGATGGGCAGCATCTCGCGCAGGTGGTCGCTCAGCAGCCGGTAGTAGAGCACTTCGTTGCGGTCGCGCAGCGCTTCCAGGTAGACGTTCTTGAGCAGGTTCGTCTGCTGGCGCCCGTACTGCACGTACGTGCGGCGTACCTGCTCCTCCAGCGTCTCGACCGCCGGTGGGAGCAGGCCCTGCAGCCCGAGCTCGGCCCGCTCCTGCGGGGAGAACGCGGTGCCCTTGTTCAGCAGCGGCTCCCGCAGCACCGCGAGCCCGCGCAGGGACGTCACGAAGCTCCCGTCCGGCTGCTCGGCGAACATCGGGCTCGGCAGATCCGGTTTCCTCTTGCCCGGTGACATGGTCGTCCCCCTCCTGAGCGTCTGGGACGAAGGCTGCCATCCCCTCTCTGGCCTTCCCCTGTCACGGGGGTGGATGCCGGGCTGAAGTCAGGACCATCCCCTATGTCGGCAAATGGCCCATTGTGGACGCGCAGGATGGAGTCCCCAGCCGGGGCTCTCAGAGGGTTTCGAGGGCGTCGCCGGGGAGCGTCGGCGTCTGCCACAGCTCGTGGGCCGGGGGCGACCAGTCGCAGGCGAAGGGGCCCTGCCGGGTCTGGACGAGCCCGACGACCTCCTCGCGGGCCGCGGTGACGTGCCGGTGCACCCGGTCGTCGATGAGCCCGAGCCGTCTGCCGTGCCGATATTCGTCTTCGTCCTTCCACCGGTGCCGGGACAGGTCGGGTTCGACGATCAGGTCGAGCAGGAGGTCGAAGGTGTCGATGCCCAGGCGGGTGCGCTGTTTGGGCAGGTCGAAGTCGATGTACCAGGTCAGCGGGCGGTGGTCGGCGTCGAAGAACTGGCGGACGGTGAAGTGTTTGTCGATGCCGTACCAGCTGCGCACGACGGTGCCCCGCCAGGTCCACCAGCCGAGCTCCCATCGGCCCGAGGCCAGCTCGTCGATGGTCTGCTCGCGGCGGCTGCCGCCGTTGAGGAAGGAGGTGATCCAGGTGGTCGAGGCGAGGCTCTTCAGCCCTGGCCAGCCGGCCACCACGAAGTACTCGTCGGTGTCCTGGAGGACCCGGTACGGCGCGGCCGTCCACACCTTGCCGTTCCAGACGTGGCGGCGTACCGCCGTGGCGCCCTCGTCGAAGCGGGTGTTCCCGTCGGCTGTCATGCGTTCGATCATGTCGGTTCCGGCGAGGGTCTGTCACGATCTTGGTCGTGGAGCGGGTGAGCCCCGTGTGCGTGGCGCTTGGTGATCATGTACGCGCCCCGCGGCTGACGGTCCCCGGCGGCGGGGGTGGGACGGTCAGTATCGGGCGCCGACGGGGGCCGGGACGGCGTCGAGGTCGGCGAGGTCGGCCGCAGACAGCCGGACGTGTGCGGCGCCCGCGTTGTCGGCGAGGTATTTCGGGGTCTTGGTGCCGGGGATGGGGACCACGTGCGGGCCCTGGGCGAGGAGCCAGGCCAGGGCGACCTGTGCCGGGGTGGCGTCGATCCGGTCGGCGACCTGGCGGACCGTGGCCGCGATGGCGAGGTTGGCGCGCAGGTTGTCCTGCTGGAAGCGCGGCAGCCGCCGCCGGTGGTCGTGGTGCGGCAGTTCGTCGAAGGAGGTGAAGCGGCCGGCGAGGAACCCGCGGCCCAGGGGCGAGTACGGCAGCAGGCCGATGCCGTGCCGCTCGCAGTAGGGCAGGACCTCGGCCTGGACGTCGCGGGTCCACAGGGAGAATTCGGACTGCACGGTGGTGACCGGGTGTACGGTCCGGGCGCGCCGGATCTGCTCGACGGTGACCTCCGACAGGCCCAGGTAGCGGGCCTTGCCGGCCGCGACGGCCTCAGCCATGGCGCCCCAGGTCTCCTCGATGGGGACCTCGGGGTCGACGCGGTGGAGCTGGTAGAGGTCGACGTGGTCGGTGCCCAGGCGGCGCAGGCTGGCGTCGATGGCGGCCCGGACATGCTCGGGCCGGCCGTTGCTTGCGATGACCGGGAGGTTGCCGGGAGCGCCGGTGGGGTCGGCGGCCACCCGGCCGACCTTGGTGGCGAGCACGGCGCGGTCGCGGTGGCCGGTCAGGGCCCGTCCGAGGAGTTCCTCGTTGGTGTGGGGGCCGTAGACGTCGGCGGTGTCGGTCAAGGTCATGCCCAGGTCGAGGGCCTGGTGGATGACGGAGACGGATGTGGCTTCGTCGCGGGGGGCCGCCATGTCGTACATGAAGCTCATCCCCATGGCGCCCAGGCCGATGACGCCGACCTGCGGTCCGTGGGTGCCCAGGGTGGTGGTGCGCATGCGGTGTTCTGCCTTCGTATGTCGGTCGGAGGGGCGGCCGGGTCCGGGCGGGCGCATCGCCGCGCCCGGACCCGTGAGGCCGGTCTCAGCCGAGGCGGGAGACCTGGTAGTGGCTGATGAGCCAATCGGCCTGCGAGCGCTTCAGCAGGACGAGGAGGTTGACGCTGACCGTGGGCCGGTCCGTGAACGAGAAGTCGACGCTCAGGTAGCCGAGCACGATGTCGTCGCACAGGCGCCGGCTTTCCAGGACGTGGTACGCGGCCGACAGGCCGGCAGGCTGGGAGGCGTAGTAGTCGGCGACGCCCTGCCGTCCCACGCTGTAGGGACGAAGCCCCTGGAAGATCGCGTCCTCGGTGAACACCGACGCGACCCGATCCGGCTGGTGGCCGTCGACGCCCGCCTTCCACCGGTCGAGGACGCCACGCAGGATCGTTTCGGTGTCTGTCATATCGCTGTTCTCCCTCAGTGGCCCGCGCTCATGCCGCCGTCGACGTGGAGGATCTCGCCGGTGACGAACGGGGCGTTCTCCAGGTAGGTCACCGCGTCCACGATGTCGCCCGGCTCCCCCATCCGGCCGACCGGGTGCAGGCCGGCGAGGATCTCATGGGTGTCCTCGGGGTGCATGGGCGTCTTGATGGTGCCGGGCGAGACGGCGTTGACGCGGATGCCGCGAGTGGCGTACTCGATGGCGAGGGACTTGGTGGCGGACTGCAGCCCGCCCTTGGTGAGCGAGGCCAGGACGGAGGGGACCCGGGCGTCGGCGTTGTCGACCAGGCTCGTGGTGACGTTGACGATGTGGCCGCCGCCCTGGGTGAGCATCCGCTCGACGGCCAGCTGGGTGATGCGGAAGAAGCCGGCGAGGTTCACGCCGATCACGGCGGCGTAGTCGCCCTGGGTGTAGTCGGTGAAGGGCTTGGCGACGAAGATTCCGGCGTTGTTGACCAGGGTGTCGATGCGGCCGAACCGTTCCACGCCGGCGGTGATGACACCTTCGGCGGTGGCGGGGTCGGCGATGTCGCCCTGGACGGTCAGGACGTCCGCGTCGTTGGAGGGGGTGATGGTGCGGGAGGTGGCGACGACGGCGTAGCCGAGCTTGCGGTAGGCGTCGATGAGGTGGGCGCCGATGCCTTGCGAGCCGCCGGTGATGACTGCGACCTTCTGGGTGCTCATGATGACCTTCTCCGGGATGGGGTGGGATGCCGCGGCCTGCCGTCTTCGTAGCTAGCCGACCGGTCGACTATTGGACCGTAGGGGTCCCGGCGGGGCGAAGTCAAAGGTCAGGAGGGCTTGCACCGGGACGTGTTTCCTCGCACCTGAGAGGCCCGGACTCCCAACGCACGCCGGTGGTGGCGATCGGCGTGGTGCGCGTGCATGGGCCGAATCGCGAAAAGGCCGACCTGGGAGAACCGGCGCATACGGGTCGTGCGATAGATACACCGTGAGACCGTTTCCCTTCCGGCGGCGCGCGGCCCCGGACGTCACCGCGGAAAGCGATGACGCCGACCTCATCACCGCCGTCGCCGCCCGGAGCACCGTCGCCCTGCGCATCCTTCACCAGCGCCACGCCCCCTGGCTGCGCGCCCGGCTGGCCCGCCGCTGCGCCGACGCGGACGCCGTCGACGACGCGCTGCAGGAGACCTTTCTGGCCGTGTGGCGCTCGGCGGGCGGCTTCCGCGGCGACAACCCGGCCGGCTGGTTGTGGACGATCGCCATCCGCCGCCTGATCTCCACCCTGCGCGGCCGCGGCTCACGCTGGATCGGCTCCGGCATCGAACCAGGCGAAAGCTCGCCGGTCGCCTCGGCCGAGGACGTGGTGCTGCTGAACGTGGAGCATGGCGATCTCGGCACCGCCCTGACCAGGCTCTCCCCCGAACTGCGCGCCGTCATCGAGGCGACCGTCCTTGACGGCCTCACCACCAAGGAGGCCGCCGGTCTCCTGGGCATCCCGGAAGGCACGGTCAAGACCCGCGCGATGCGGGCCAGGGCCCGGTTGCGCGAGGAGCTGTCATGAGTAGCTGGCACATCCCTGACGATCTGCGTGAGCGCTACCTCGAAGGAACGCTCGAACCGGCGCAGGCCATGTCCGTGGATGCGCATCTCGGCCGTTGCGCCGACTGCCGGGCGGCGGTGCCGTACGAGAAGGACTGGCTGGAGGCGTCCTGGGCACGGCTGGAGGCCGAGCTGATCACGCCGCGCCCGAGCCTGTCCGAGCGGTTCCTGCGCCACGGCGGGGTGCCTGACCACCTGGCCAGGCTGCTGTCGGCGACACCGACACTGAGCCGGGCCTGGCTGGCCGCGGTGGTGGCGGTAGTGGCGTTCGCGGTGCTGGCCGCGCGCGAGCAGGCCGAACTGCTGCCCGCTTTCCTGATCGCCGCGCCGGTGCTGCCGCTGGCGGGCATCGCGCTCGCCTACGGGCCGCGCGTCGATCCCGCCCACGAGTTGGTGGCCGCCACCCCGATGTCGGGGTCGCGGCTGCTGCTGACCAGGGCCACGGCGGTGCTGGCGGTGTCGGTCGTGCTGGCAGGGCTCGCCTCGCCGCTGCTGCCGGCGCCGCCGGGGCTGGCCGCCGCCTGGCTGCTGCCCGCGCTCGCCGCCGCCGCGGGCTGCCTGGCCCTGTCGAGTCGGCTGCCCGTGCCGATCGCCGCCCTCGCCGTGGGCGGGGTGTGGCTGGCCATCGTCGGTACGGGCCGCCTCATCGGCGACTGGCTCGCCGCCTTCGGTCCCGTCCCGCAGATCGGGTACGGCGTGGCCGCCCTCCTGCTGACCTACCGCCTCTACCGAGTGAGCACCAGATGATCCAGATCAAGCAACTGACCAAGACCTACGCCACCAAAAGGGCGCTCGACGGCCTCGACCTGACGCTCGGCACCGGCGTGACCGGCCTGCTCGGCCCGAACGGCGCCGGCAAGACCACCCTGCTGCGCTGCCTGGCCACCACCCTCGCCCCCGACCATGGCACAGTGGACGCCTTCGGCCTGAACCCGGCCGACCGCGGGCAGCGCACCGCGCTGCGGCGCAGGCTCGGCTACCTGCCACAAAACCCCGGCTCCTACCCGCACTTCACCGCCTTTGACCTGGTGGACTACGTGGCGATCCTCAAGGAGCTGACCGACCGCGGGCACCGGCACGCCGAGGTGCGCCGGGTACTGGCCGAGGTGAACCTCACCGACCAGGCCAAGACCAAGGTGCGCAAGCTGTCGGGCGGCATGCGCCAGCGGCTCGCCCTGGCCCAGGCCCTGCTGGGCGAGCCGGACCTGCTCATTCTCGACGAGCCGACCGTGGGCCTGGACCCGGAGCAGCGGATGATGTTCCGCGCGCTGGTCTCGCGGCTCGGCGAGAGCCGTACCGTCGTGCTGTCCACGCACCAGATCGAGGACGTCGCCGCGCTGTGCGAACGGGTGGTGGTCATGCGGGACGGCCGGGCGCTCTTCGACGGCACCCCCGGCGAGCTCGCGGCCGTGGCGGACGGCCGGGTGTGGCTGTCGGACGCGCCCCCCGCCACCACGGAGCTGTTCTGGCGGACGGCCGACGGCCGCTACCGCACACTCGGCACGCCCCCGCCGGCCGCGGACGCGGCGGCGCCCGGCGTCGAGGACGGCTACCTCATGCTGCTCGGGGAGGCGGCGTGACGCGGCGGCTGTTCCTGTTCGAGGCGCGCAGGCTGGTGCGGCATCCGCTCGTGTGGGGCGCGACCGTCCTGGTGCTGGCCCTGCAGACGTCCCTCAGCTGGGACCAGCAGCCCGACCTCACGATGGACCCGGTCAACGCCACCGGGCTGGCCACCTGCCTGGCCGCGGCGGTCGTGGTCGTGGCGAGTCTGGCCGCCTCGCGCGACGGGCGGCACGGTATGCCCGAGAGCCTCGCGGGCCTGCCCGGGCGGGCCGAGCACCGAACGCGGGCCCTGCTGCTGGCCACCCCGCTGATCGCGGGGCTCGCGGCGGCCGTGGCCATGGGCGGCTACCTGGCGATCCGGCTGTTGAGCGGCCCCGCCGGGGGCCGGTTGGACGTGTGGGAGCCGCTGACGGCGGTGGCCGCCGCGGTCCTCGCCGCAACCCTGGGCGTGGCCGTCGGCCGCTGGTCACCGTGGCTGATCGCCGGACCACTGGTGGTCGCCGTGCTCGGTTTCCTCATCTACATGAACCCGACGAACGGGCAGGACCGCTGGCTGCTGCCGGTGATGCAGGTCCACCAGCCGGACTGGCCCGACCGCCCGTCGGCGGCCCACCTGGTGTACGTGCTCGCTGTCGCGACGTTCTTCGGCGGGATCGCGCTGCTCAGACATCGGGTACGGCCGCTACCCGCCGCGGTTGCGGTGGCGGCGCTGGCTGCCGCGGTGCCATCGGGGGCCACCGCTGCGTCAACCCGGCCACCGGCAGGGCTCCCCACCAACGTGGAGCTGACCATCGGCCATGTGGACTCTCGCGTACGGGAACGCTACTTCGGCCCGCATGCCTACCGCTGCACGGCGCGGCAGGGCGTGACCTATTGTGCCTTTCGGGGCTACGAACCGTGGATCCCGCTGTGGGAACAGGCGGTCCAGCCGGTCGTGGCGGCGCTGCCCGCCGCGCTGCGGGCCCGAGCGCCCCAGGTGCGGCAGATGAGCCCGACCTGGAGCTTCGCCGACGATTTCGGCGTGATCCGTGCGTCGATGAGCTGGGGGCATCCCGACCAGCGCAGGATGCTGGCCGAGGACGTGGCCTTCTGGGGGGCCGGGCTGCACGACTCGGCCGCCAAGCACTTCAGCCCCTCCCGGCGCGCAGCACTGTGTGACGTGCGCGGTCAAGCCCGCACGGTGGTGGCGCTCTGGCTCATCGGCCAAGTCTCCCCTCCCGAGGCCCGGCGGCAGCTCTATGTCGACCGTAACTTGGGACGCCTGTCCGGTCTGGACTGGGGCCCGGCCGAGATCGGTTACGCCAAGCTGCTGCTGGCCTCCCCCGGGGCCCGCGAGAAGGTCCAGGCCAACTGGGGCACGCTCGTCAAGCCCACCACCACGATCGACCAGGCCCTGCCGCTGCTCGGGCTGGAACGCACGTTCAACGCGCCGACGGGAGCCACGCCATGCCTGTAACACTGCCCGCACGCCCCCAAGCCTCCTCCACCGGCACGGCCGTCCCCGCCCCGCCGCCGTACCGCTGGCGGGTGGCGCTCCTGCTGGTACGCCCCCTCGCTCGGGCCATCGACTGGGGGCCTCTGGTCGTGGTCGCCGCCTTCACCACCGGGCTGGTGAGCCTGGTGGAGTACGGGGAGGCGCTGGCCGGGGGCGACGCGCTCGCGCTCATGCGCATCTGTGGCACTCTGCTCGGCGCGGCGGCGGCCTTCGGGCTGGTCGACACCATGTCCGCCGACCTCGGCGCCGCCGCGGTCCCCCGATGGGTCCGGCAGGCGCTGCGCTGCCTGTTGCCCGGCGGCGCCGCGATCGCGATCTGGCTGGCCGCCTTCTCCTCTCTCCTGACCCGCCTGCCAGAGGGCGCCCTGTTCCCGGTCGGCGACCTGCTCATCGAGGCAGGCGTCTGCCTCGGCATCGCGCTGGCGGCCGCGGCGACCGCCGTGCGGTTCGCACCCGGACGGCAGGCCGCCATGGCCGCCGTGGTGGTCCAGCTGGCGATGGTACTGGGGACCATCCTGCTCCCCGAGCAGGTCCGGCTCTGGCCCCCCACCTGCGGGTTCGGGTACTGGGATCAGGCACACCTGTTCTGGCTGGCGATGCTGCCCCTGCCCTACCTCTGGCTGACCATCGCGGGGCGCGACCTGCGACGCTGACCCAAGGCGCGATCGCCCGCCCCCACCTGCCGCCCGAGGTCGAACCGCTCATCACGCGCCTGCACGCCAAGAACCCGGTCCAGCGGCCCTCCGGCGCCGAGCACGTCCCGCGCATCCTCCTCAGCTCTGGTAATGACCACGATGCGAGGTCACCGCCGCGTCCCCGGCACAGGGCTCGACTTGACCGGTCTTCCGAGCGGGTGCGATGCTCGACCCGGTGCCGCGCCTGCACATCAGCGGCCGCTACCGCCACCCCAACGGCCCACGCCACTACGGCCGCACGACCTCCTACGCGCTCGCCGAGCTGGTACAGCCCAAGAACACCAGGTGGGAGCCGGAGCCCGGCAACCCCGAACAACGGGTGACGGCCGCAAGCATCGGCCTGCTCGACACCGAGACCGGCGCCTTCGAGTACATCCACGACGAGTGGCTGGCCGAGGTCAAAGGTGACGCACTCGACCTCGCCGGACTCCTCGCCGGACTCCTCGCCGCCACCCGCTGACGGCCTTCGGCCTGTCACGCCGCCGAAGCCTCGCTCGCATTCATTGTCCGCTGCTCAGGCGAAATCAGCCGGCGGGCCTGCCGAACCAGCGGGACAGGTGGTCGTCCAGGTCCTGCTGATCGTCGCCGATCCAGGCGACGTGGCCGTCGGGGCGTAGCAGGACGCACGGAACATCCAGTGCCGCAGTGGGATCCGCGAGGTGATCGACCCGGTCCGACCAGCCGCCGACGGTCAGGCCTTCGGTGCGGTCCAGCAGCAGGCCGCGGCCGCGGTGCAGCAGACCGTAGAGCCGGCCCTGTTTCACCTCGATGTCGCGCAGGCGGCGGCCGAGCAGGTCGGGGCCCGCGCCGAAGTCGTAGCGGATGCCGATCGCGGTGATCTTCTCGATCAGATGGCGGTTCACCTCGTCGAAGTCCATCAGTTCGGTGAGCAGCCTGCGCACGGCCCGCGGGCCCGGTTCGGTGGACAGCAGTTCCATCTGGGCTCGGGTGTTGTCCAGCACGTCCTCGGCGACCGGATGACGTTCGGCCTGGTAGGTGTCCAGCAGGGTGTCCGGCGCCCAGCCGCGGATCTGTGCGGCCAGTTTCCAGCCGAGGTTGAATGCGTCCTGGACGCCCAGGTTGAGGCCCTGCCCGCCGATGGGTGGATGGATGTGTGCCGCATCGCCGGCCAGCAGCACCCGCCCGACCCGATAACGTTCGGCCAGCCGGGTGGCATCCCCGAAGCGGGACAACCAGCGCGGGGAGTGCACGCCGAAATCGGTTCCGGCGATGGTGCGCAGCTGTTGTTGGAAATCCTCGATGGTGGGCGGTTCCGCGCGATCTCCGACCCCCGCCGCGGGGACGACGACGCTGTAGATTCCTCTGCCGAAGGGCCGGAGCCAGAATGGCTGATGGGTCTCGCGGATGTCGGCCACCTTGGCGGCGATCTCCTCCTGCGGTACACCCACTTCCATCTCGCCCATCAGCGTCTCGGTCCGCGAGGGCTCGCCGGGGAAGCCGACGCCGAGCAGTTTGCGCACCGTGCTGCGCCCGCCGTCACAGCCGATGAGATAGCGCGAACGCAGCTGTTCCCCGTCGGCCAGCTCGACGGTCACACCCTCGTCGTCCTGCTCGAAATCGGCCACCGCGCAACCGCGCCGGACCTGCGCACCCAGTGCGATCGCATGCTCTTCGAGCAGACGTTCGATGACCGGCTGCGGGATGCCCAGCAGGTAGGCGTGCGCGGAATCCAGGCCCTTGGGCGCGGGTTTGTTGATGGCGGCGAAGAAACCGGCGGCCGGGCGCTGTCTTCCGTGTTCGAGAATGCGATCCAGCAGTCCGCGCATGGCCATCAGCTCGAGACTGCGAATATGCAGACCGACGATGCGGACGAACGACTTGGGCTCGGTTTCTTTCTCCAGAACGAGTACCCGCACGTCGTGCAGCCGCAGTTCGGCGGCCAGCGTCGCACCGGTCGGCCCGCACCCGGCAATGATCACGTCGTACCTGAGGGGCGTGCGATCGGCGCCGGAGGCCGGCGAGGGGAGTCCGGGGACGTCGTGCTCGGCCCTGTCGTTCGACGGCGGCTCGGCGGAGAACTGAGAGTGCATAGGTGTTGCCTTTCGGGAGTGCCTTGTTGGCGAGGCGCTCCCGGCGACACCTACGTCAATCGCCCGGCCGTGACGGGAAGGGGGAGCACCCACATCGATACAGCGTTCATGGGTCTCACCTCCTCGGGCGGCGTCACGGTCGACTGCAAGCTACAAGCCCGAGCATCATCCCGTCCAATCCTTTTCCGGCCACGTGATCACGGCTCCGAACGGGCCCGTGGGTCACCGCCGGCCCCACCCGCATCCGCCAAGACCCGGACCGGTCCTCCTCTCAAGGATTGGCGGCGTGGGGTGGATGCCCCGTAAGGTGCCGATCATGGCTTGTCGTATTTCCGAACTGATCATCAAATGCCGGGACCCGCAACGGCTGGCGGCCTTCTGGTGCGAGGTGCTGGACTTCATCGTGCTCGACGACACCGACGACGGCGCGGTGGAGATCGGACCACGGGAAGGGTTCGGCGGATTGCAGCCGACTCTGGTCTTCAGCCCCGCCACCGAGCTCAATGCGGGCAGTCCGCGGCTGCACTTCGACGTCAACGCCACCGACCGCGATCAGGACGCCGAACTCGAACGCCTCCTGAAGCTCGGGGCGCGCCCGGCCGACATCGGCCAGACGGGCCAGGAGTCCTGGCACGTCCTGCTCGACCCCGAAGGCAACGAGTTCTGCCTCCTGCGAAGGCGCCTGAGCTGACCCTCTGGCTGGGTTCGTGCGTTGCCGGTGGAGCGGGACTGAGGCGGTCGCCGTGACGGCACGCAGAAGCACTGCACCCGTCCGTCGTAGCCTCAGTCCCACCCACCACTTCTCCCGGCCCTATTCAGCGGGCATGACGACGAACGAGAAGTCCGCGGTCGTCGTGCGGTTGAGGGGGAGGTCGCCCTTGATGCGGCGCCCGACCTCGCCCCTGCTGATCCCGAGCCCCTGAGCGATCAGCCGCTCCGGGCGGACGGGCACGGGATCGAGGAAACCGACGTCCACCCGGTACGGCCATGCCGTCTCGGCAGCCGAAGACTCCAGCCGCCAGGCGCCACGCCAATCGAGGGTGAACCGGTTGCGCCGTGCGACCGCGGGGTCCAGGAGCGTGTGAGCGACGAGCGCCTGATCGTTGTCCTCGAAGGCGCGGAGCCTGGCCGGATCCAGCGATCGGACCGGCACCCGCTCATGGACGGTGATCTTCGAGGTCCGGTCGCAGCCGACGCAACGGACGAGCAGCCACACGTCAAGCAGCTTGCCGTTGGCGTTGATCCGGAACCTGCCCTCGCCGACGGTGGCCGCCTGCGCCTGGCAGTCCAGGCAACGCACGGTGAGCAGCGGCAGCCGAGTCCTCCGCACGGTCCAGGGCAGCACGAAATGATCTCTATGGGATTGTGAAGACATGATCTCTCTAAGACCTGACACAAAACGCTGAGTGGCCGGGGCGGCTCAGAGGTTCAGAGCAGCCCGGCGAGACCGACCACGAGGCCGGTGAGAAAGCGCAGAAGAAGATGTCAGGCAGCGAGAGCAGGCGGCGTCACGCGACAGTCCCCACGACGAATCCGATAGTGCTGGCCGTACGCTACTGGATCACCGGCGAGCGCCACAATCGAATTTGTCTCCTGCCGATCATCGGCGTCGGCCGGGGCGGGCGCCAGCCACCATCGTGGCGAGGGAGAGGACGTCCCCGAGGGCGCCGGTGGACAGGGGCAGGGCGGATGGTCAGGTGCCGGCCACGGCCTCTTGTGGCGTACGGGCGCCGAGCAGGGCAAGGCAGTTCGCCCACAAGGGGCCGAGCCGGTGGGTGCTGTTGTAGAGCTTGGCGAACAGCACCTGGCCCTCGAGCTGGGCGACCACCGCCCGCGCGGCCTCCCGGGGGTCGGCCACCTCGACCTCCTGCCGCTCGAGAGCCTCGGCGATGACCGATGCGACCATCTCGACCTGCGCGTCGAAGATCTCCTGCAGCCGGGTGCGGATGGCCTCGGTCTGGTTGCTCATCTCCAGGGTGAGGTTGCCGAACAGGCACCCCGAGACGGTGCCGCAGCTCTGCTGGGCGGTACGCAGGCCGGCCTCCGTCTCCTCGAACAGGCGGCGCAGCCGGGGCAGCGGCCGCGCGTCACCGTTGAGAGCGGCCGCCCAGGCGCGCTGCTGAGCGGCCCAGTGCTCATCGATGACGGCCAGCGCGAGGGACTCCTTGGAGTCGAAGAAGTAGTAGAAGCTGCCCTTGGGCACGCCGGCCGCCCGGCAGATCTCGGCCACCCCCAGGGCCGAGTAACCATGCGTCTCGACGAGCGAGCGTGCGGCGCTCAGGATCCGCTCGCGAGCATCACTGGTTCGGCCCATGAGGCCAGTTTACGACCGGTCGACTACCATCCGCGGAGTCGTCCTGCGCGGCCCTTCCGGTGCAGGTCACGCCCTTGATCATCCGGTCGTGGCGCGGACATCCCCATACGGACATACGGGTGAATAGGTACCCATATGGGGATTTATCCCGTCTTCCTCGTGGGCGGGTCGGAGCGAAGCTAAACGTGTCTCTGAACACATGCGCCAACACGGGGAGGAGACGATACACGTGCCAGCCATGTTGCAGCCGCACATCGAGCACGGCACCGCCGGACAGCAGCCCACGCTGCGCCTGCTGTCCTGGAACGGGCTCCTGGCCATGGGGGACGGCCTGGCCGTTCGCGCCGGGTGGGCGGGGCAGGACCGCTCGGCCTCGTGGCTGCTGTCGGCACGGCCTTCGGCGGTGCCGAGCGCGCGGCGCATGACCGCGGTCCGGTTGGCCGCCTGGGGGTTGTGCGAACACGCCAAGAACGCCGACCTGCTGGTCGGCGCGCTGGTCGCCGACGCCCTGCGGCACGCCACCGCCAAGGTCAGGCTCTCACTGTGGGTCGAGGACGACCTGCTGCGCTGCGAGATCGAGGACGACCGCAGCGCGCTCGCCTTCACCGCATCGTGCCGCAAGGCCGCCGATCGCGGGCACAACCCGGTGCTGGCCCGGCTGGCCTGCTGCTGGGGGGTCGCCGGCAAGGTCGTCTGGTTCGAACTCGTCACCGGCGACCGCGCCTGCGAGCACGCCTGAGCCAGCCCGGCACGTACACCCGTACCCGCCGCCCGAGCGGCACCGAAGGAAAGGAACGACGCATCGTGCGCCACACAAGGATCCGCGTCTCCAAACGGCCGACACGCCGCCCCGCCCAGGGTGTGGACCTGCGGACCCCGTCAGGACGGGCACTACCCTACTGACATCGCCGACGGCCGGAACCGGCCCTCACCCTGGAGCCGGTTCCAGCCTCCCCAGCACCGATCCCTCAGTCGTGCCCGTTTGCCCGGGCCCGCTCCCCCACCCACACCGCGATCTGCGCCCGCGAGTTGAACCCCAGCTTGGTCAAGATGTGCTCGATGTGCCCCTCCGCCGTACGCTGCGCGATCACCAGGGACGCCGCGATCTCCTTGTTCGTCATCCCCTGGGCGACCAGCTCGGCGATCTCCTTCTCCCGCCGCGTCAACGGCGTCTCCTCCGCCGCCTTGGCGGGCTCGGGCTTGTCCTCCTCCAGGGCGTAGGCCAGAGCCTCCTCCAGCGGCAGGCGCGCCCCGCGCCGCACGGCCGACTCGAACGCCGCCTCCCCCAGCACCTCACGCATCGCCCGGTCACAGTCGTCGTGGTAACGGGCCAGATGCCCGTACCCCGACAGCGGCGCCCCGGCACAGCTCCACATGGTCTCCAGCACGCCCAGCAGGCGGGCCGCCCGCTCGTGACGGCCCTGGCTGGCGGCGATCCAGGCCAGCGCCTCGATGTTGACGCCCGCGCCGAGCGGGTCGCCGACCGCGCGGTTGAAGGTCAGGCTCTGCTTCTCCAGCTCGGTCGCCCGCTCCAGATCCCCCTGGCGCCACACCTGCACGCCCAGCGCCATCGTCGTGTACGCCTTGTGCCAGCCCTCCCCATAGGCCTCGCACTCGGCCAGGCACTCCTCGCCCGCCGCGATGGCGGCCGAGGAGTCACCCAGGAACGAGTGGGCGAGCGTCAGCCGGATGAGCGACAGCGCGATCCCGACCGGGTCGCCGGTACGGCGATGGCGGGCAAGGGCGTCCCTGTATAGCTCGATCGCGGCTTCCGTTCGCCCCTCGCACATGGCCACCATTCCGCGGAACAGGGCCACGTAGGCCAGCACCGGCTCGTCCTGCAGCTCCTCGCCGAGCTGGCGGCTCTCCTCGAGAAGCGCGGTGGCGGCCGGCATGTCGGCCTGGATGATCGCCAGCCAGCTGCCGGCCCACAGGGCGCCGGCCCGCACCCGGCTGGGCTCGGTGTCGGCGGCCAGCGCCTGATCCAGCCAGCCGCGCCCCTCAGCCAGGTAATAACTGGTGATCCAGTGATACAGCAGGTCGCCGGACATGCTCAGCCCCGCGCGGGCCTCCTCCGGCGTGTTCAGCCAGCTGTCCAGGGCGGCCCGCAGGTTGGCATGCTCGCGCCGCAGCCGGGCGAACCACGCCACCTGGCCGGGCCCGAACAGCTCCGCCCTGGCCCGCGCCGCCAGATCGCGGTAATAAGTGCGGTGCCGTCGCTGCAGGGCGGGCTCGCAGCCGGAGCCCGTGAGCCGTTCGCGACCGTACTGCCGCAGCGTCTCCAGCATCCGGTAGCGTACGCCGCCCGGATGGTCCTCTCGTATCAGCACGGACTTGTCCACCAGGCCGATCACCAGGTCGAGGACGTCCTGCGGGTCGATCCCGTCCTCGCCGCACACCGCCTCGGCCGCCTCCAGATCCAGGCCCCCCGCGAACACCGAGGCCCGTTCCCACAACAGGCGTTCTTCTTGCGAACACAGCGCGTAACTCCAATCGATCAGCGCCCGCAGCGTCTGATGCCGGGGCAGCACCGCCCTCGACCCTCCGGTCAGCAGGCGGAAACGGTCGTCGAGCCGGTCGAGCAGCTGCTCGACCG